>WJKD01000413.1 GCA_014729315.1 Promethearchaeota archaeon
ACTAATTATAGCATTACCTTCTTTTTTTAAAACCCTTATTATTTCCTCTAATCCAGTAGCAGAATCCATTGGGTTTAAATAGTGAAGCACTTCTAAGCATAAGGCAGAATCAAAACTATTATTTGCGAATTCTAATTTGGTAATATCTCCTTCTCTCACATCTAAGTGAGGGTTAGGAATTACATCCACGGCTGTGACATTTCCATTAAAAAGATGATCGTATCTCCTATTTTTAGAACCTATATCTAATATACTCCCCCTTATTAGATATTTGTATTTATCGACTAATTTTTCCAAAAGATTTCTATGATAAGTTTTAAAAATATGGCTGAAAAATCTCAAGCTTAACTAACCTAAAGACCTTATTTAATCATTAATTTTAATATGAAACTAATTTTAATTATAGTATATTAATTAATTAAGTTCTTTATATTTACTTTAACTAAAGTTATAAGGATTATCCTTGTCTTTAAAACAGAAGTATTTTAACAGATTCGAAATAAAGTATAAGATCTCTATTCCAGAACGAGATAACATTATTAATCATATTTCTCCCTTTATGAAATTGGATCCTCACGTTGCTGAGGGGTACAATAATTACGAAGTAAGAAGCATTTACTACGATTCGCCGCTAAAAAGAGCATATCACGAGAAAATTCACGGTGACAAAGTCAGAGTTAAACTACGTATAAGATTTTATCCTAGTTTTTCGAACGATGAAAATAAGTTAGTCTTCATAGAGCTTAAGAGAAAAATGAACGAAAATGTCTCTAAAAGTCGTGTTATAGCACCATTAGAGGATGCAGCTGCTATTGTGGACAGTAATACCTCGGAAGCCCAGACTTTTTATAATACTTTATCAAAAGAAGATCAACTCATTTTAGAAAATATTTGGTATCTCTACAAAAGATATGCCTTAAGACCAGTGTGCGTGGTTTCTTATTTTAGAAGACCTTATGTTTCGCGGACAGAAGGCGGTAGATTTAGAATTACTTTTGATACGAATGTGAAGGTTAGAAATTACAACTTTGATTTAAAAGAGGGGTATGGAAATAAATATGTCGTACCTCCTCAGATTTGTGTCATGGAAGTTAAATTTACGAGCTTTATCCCTGAATGGGCAGTACGAATAGTTCAAAGAAACAATGTTATTCAAGAAAAGATGTCAAAATTCGCGAGCGGTTTAAGGAAAGCACGAATTATAAGCATTCGATAAAAAAGTTTTTTTATAATATAATATTGTCTTAGTTGTATATGTTATTACAAAATGCTGTTATAGACGCTTTAAACGCCGTTCTTGAGGAATCTTTTCGAAATATTGGAACGGATATCAATTTAATTGATGTTCTTCTAGTCTTGTTTTGGTCAATAATATTATCTTTGATAATCGCAATAACCTATAGAGGAACACACAGAGGCATTTCATATTCTCAAAATTTCACCCAGAACCTCGTAATTATTGGATGTGTTGTTGGAATGGTAATGTTGATAATTGGAACCAATATTGCTCGTGCATTTACTCTGGTAGGTGCTCTTTCAATTATTCGATTTCGAACAGCTATAAAAGATCCGAAAGATGTAGGATTTATTTTTTTTGTTATGGCAGTCGGTATGGCTTGCGGGACTAAGTTTTATCCTGTCGCAATTATAACTACTTTTGTTGGTTGTGGATTGATATATTTCATGACTTATACTCAATTTGGTCAAAAGGGATTAGCGCAAGATATTCTGGAATTATATTTTCCTACAGAAAAGGATTACGCAAAGATACTTAGTCCTATTTTTATTAGGCATTTAAAGTATTATTCACTTCTTAGCGTTGATATGGTTGACAAAGAGACTAATCGTTTAAGTTTTATTGTTACTTTCAAGAAGAAAAGAAAACTGCTCAGCCTTAAAGACGAACGAGAGGCATTCGATGATAAACTATCTCCTAAATCGACCTTGTTAAAAGAACTTCAACAAATCAACTATATTTCAAATGTAAAAGTCATTGAAGGAAGTAGCTCAATCGAATTATAAAAAGGATTTTTTCATTGATTAGAAATCCCTAAAATATAAATCACAGTATTCAAGCCTTTCTGGAATCCAATTAAACAAATTTCTTATTGCTTTGTCAATTTCTTCCTCCCAATTTTCAGACCAAAGATTATGATACCACATATTTGTATCAATATCTAAAACTTTTTTAATCTCGTCGTAATAGTCGGTTAAAAGATTTATTATTTTATCTTCCGTCCATAAGTCTTCTCTTAATTCAAACCATCGAATTGAACATTCTTTTCGATATGTCTGATTTTGCAGTAATCGAGAAAATAATAAATTGTTTTCTAACACAAATTCTTCGTGTGAGGTTTCAGGTTCGCTAGTTCTTCGCAACCATTGGCCAAAACATCGATCAAAATCCCAAGGAACCAGGAAAAATTTACTCGGATATGTGTTTCTTACAATAAAATAGTTATGATCCCAAAAATCATCGTGTAATATAAAGAAATTGAACACATAGAAATCTATCAAATTCGTTTTATCAAATTTTGTATAAATTCCCTCTTCAGTGCTGAAAAATGTTTCGTTTGAACAATCTCTAATAAAAGAAACCAGCTCATTCATGATAAACTCCATTATATAAATATCTTCGTATTCATTGGGCCAGTCTTGTTCCCATTCTTCAGCTAGGTAATATTCAAAATTTTTATGAGCGTAAGAAGATTGAAAGATTAAACTAGAATCTACGCTGTTTTGTGCTTCGTCTAATCCAAATAAGCGACGATCGTTTTTTTCCACGAGGAGGTAAAGACCTTGAAATTCTCTATTAATATAGAGACATACATATTCACACTCGGGCATTATTGCCGTAGGGTTTGTTGATCGTAATTGTCTATACAAATCCATTGAAAGTTTTATTTGCATGCTTGTTAAATCACTATACATCGCAAATAGCATCCAATCATCGTCCTCCCTCATACCTAAAAAGGAAACATCGTCATTCAATTGGATTCTGTATCCCTTTTTGGGTAATTCTGCGTTAAATTTCCCTCTAATTTTTATTTCTCCTTTTAAGGGGGCTACGTTATCAGATTCTTTTTTAGTTTTTAATTCAAGTGTACATTCAACATATTCATCCTTATTTATTTCTTCTTCTGTTGAAATATTTACAACGGGAAAATTTTCAGGTCGAATTGGAGAGTAGACTATATATGTATAAACAAAAACAGTTGAGATGCAGATTAATCCTAGAAGGAGAATAATTAAAACTTCTTTTTTGCGCTTATATAAAGATTCTTTCTTTTTTATATGCTCTGAGAAGGACATGTAAGTAAGTTCTAAAGTCTGCTGATTTTATATGTCTTTATTTTCTTAAAAATATTATTACATCGAAATCTAATCAGAAAGTAAATAAAAATCGAAAACAATTGAATGAAACCGCTCAATCAATCCCAATAATTCTTAATCTATGAATTTATAATTAAATAT
>WJKD01000414.1 GCA_014729315.1 Promethearchaeota archaeon
ATACGGATCCATCGTTTTCACGTTCACTCTTATATTTGTTTCGTCTCTTTCTAGAATACTAAATTCGTATACAGAAGGATGATTTTCTATTTTTTTAATTATTTCCTCAATGTTATAATGGATAATCTCTATTATTGCGTTTCCAATCGATTTTTCTAAGTCGTAAGGTAGAAAATATTCAATTTCCATTTGAATATCTTTAAATTGGCTAAAAATATAGGAAATCCACAATGAATCTGGAAATTTGATTTTTACCCTTGCTAAGCTAGGTTTATTTGCGTTCATTTCAAAAAGAAAAGAAAAATTGTTTAAAATTTAACTTGAAAAATTCTATTTAATTAATGAAAGTTGATTAAAAGAACTTTTTAAAAAGCTCATTAATTGAAATCTAATCGGTTTTATTCAACCGACAATAATTTTGCGTTGATAGCAACGATGACAGTACTAAGAGACATAACAATTGCACCAATCGCAGGCGAGATAACAAGACCTATATTAATTAAAATTCCAGCAGCTAACGGAATAGCGATTATATTATAACCAGATGCCCAGAGTAAATTTTGAATAATTTTTTTGTAAGTCGCTTTTCCGAAATTGATTAAAGAAACAACATCCTTTGGATTACTTTCTACTAAGATAATGTCAGCAGTTTCTGCAGCTATATCTGTCCCAGAACCTATAGCTATACCAACATCTGCTTGAGCTAAAGCAGGAGCGTCGTTAATTCCATCACCCGTCATAGCAACAATTTCACCTTTCGATTGAAGTTCTTTAATTTTCTCTTGTTTTTCGTCCGGTAAAACTTCTGCAAAATATCCATCTAAATTTAATTCGTTCGCAACTTCTTTAGCTGTCTCTTCATTGTCACCAGTTAACATCCAGCATTTTATCCCAGATGATTTCAAAGTTTCAATCGCCTCGTAGGAATCCTCTCTAATCTGGTCTGATAAGCTAATAGACCCGAGCAATTGACTTTTCTCTTTAACCACATAGACTGTTGTGTCAATAGTCCCTCTTTCTAAATCTTCTGGTTCTTTAATATTAAACTCTTTTAAATAATTTGGACTAATTACCATAATTTGTTTCCCATTGACGAGACCGATAACCCCCTTTCCTTTTTCTGCCTTAAAATCTGAGGTATCAAACAGATTTAAATTCATTTCTTTTGCTCTGGAGACTATTCCTTTCGCAATAGGATGTTCAGAATGTTGTTCCAAAGACGCAGCGATTTTCAAAACCTTTTCTTCGTTATAATTCTCATTAAGACTTTTTATGTCATTGACACCAAATTCACCTTTCGTTAATGTACCTGTTTTATCAAATACTACGGTCGTAATGTTCCTAGATTGTTCAAAAGCCGTTCTATTTCTAATCAGTAATCCGTTCTTTGCCGATAAAGCAGTTGAAACTGCCACCACTAAAGGAATTGCCAAGCCAAGAGCGTGGGGACAAGTTATAACCATAACGGTCGCCATTCTTTCTATTGAAAATGCAATTGACGCTCCAAGTAATAACCACACTATCAATGTTGTGAATCCAACTGTGATTGAAATAATAGTAAGCCAGAAAGCAGCTTTATCTGCTAATCTTTGCGTTTTTGATTTCGAAGCTTGAGCCTCCTGGACCAAATTTATTACTTTTGATAAATATGAATCTTCTCCTGTATTTTCAACTCTTAAATGTAAAGAGCCATCCCCATTGATAGAACCACCAATCAACGGGTCACCTTTTTCTCTTTCAACTGGAACTGATTCTCCCGTTAACATTGATTCGTCAACATAGCTAGATCCCTCAACTATTTTACCATCAGAGGGAATTTTCTCTCCTGGTTTTATCAGAACGATATCACCCTTCTGAAGGTCTTTTATACTCACATCAACTACATCCCCATTTTCTTTTACTAAATGAGCATCTGAGGGCATCAATTCCGCTAAGTCTTCTAGAGCTCTAGAAGCACCTAATATTGATCTCATTTCGATCCAATGTCCTAAAAGCATGATGTCGATTAGGGTTACTAATTCCCAAAAGAATGTTTGTCCTCTTAATCCAAACACTACAGCGCTACTATAAAAATATGCCACAGAAATTGCTAGAGCAATCAATGTCATCATCCCTAAGGATTTCTCTTTAACCTCTTTATATAAGCCACTTAAAAATGGCCAACCCCCGTAGAGGTAGACGAAAGTAGCTAATCCAAATAGAAGGTAATTCTTTCCAGGAAAATCAAGCTTGTAATTAAACCAATTTTGTATAGTCGGTGCTAAAATTAGGATCGGTATTGTAAATATTAAAGAGACGAAAAATCTTTTTCTAAAATCTCTTATCATCATTTTATGGTGTGCTGTTTGATCATGGGAACCCTTACCTTCAGAATCCCCATGAGAATCATGATCTTCTTCCATATAAATCTCCTTTTGAAAAGATTTAGACCTAAATGTAATTCGCTTAATATAAATGTTTCAATTTAAAATTATTAATCAAAGTTAAATTCTTCAATCATAGTTCTCAGTTTATCAGCGGAATTTTTAAAATTGGTTTTTTCTTCTGAATTAAGTTCTATTTTCAGTATTTGAGATATCCCATTTTTATTTAAAACGCACGGCAAACTTAAATATATATTGTGAATTCCAAGAAAACCATTAATCAATGTTGACACGGGTAAAATAGTATTTTCGTCATTAACTATCGCTTGCGTTATACGAGTGAGAGCTAAACCAATACCGTAAGATGTTTCTCCCTTGCTCTCAATAATTTTATAAGCTGAGTCTCTTACTTCTTTAAATATCTCGTTAAGTTTCCCTCCTATATTATTTGCTTTTTTTTCGCACATCAGACAATAATCTTTAATTAGCGTTCCACCGACCATTGCACCGCTCCAAACTGCAAATTCACTATCACCATGTTCACCTAATATGTAAGCGTGAACATTTTTTGCATTAACATCGCAATATTGACTTAAAAGATATCTAAATCGAGCGGTATCTAATGACGTCCCAGATCCTATTACGTGGTGTGCGGGTTTTCCAGAAAGCTTCCAAGATGCGTAGGATAAAATGTCAACGGGATTACTTACTATTAACAAAAGAGGGTCTTTATCAATATCTATGATTTTTGGTATTATCTGTCTAAAGAGATTTATATTTTTTTTAACTAAATCTAATCTGCTCTCACCTGGTTCTTGATTTTTTCCCGCAGTTACAACTACTAAATCAGAATTTTCTATATCCTCATAATCACCAGCGATGATTTTAACAGGGTCTGTGTAAGGTGCTCCGTGAGATAAATCCATCACTTCCCCTCGTAATCTTTTCTTATCTATATCAACCATTACAATTTCTCTTGCAATACCTTTAATTGTAAGTGCATAAGCAAATCGCACACCGACATTGCCGCATCCAATAATTGATATTTTCGGTTTCAAATCGTTCAATTTTAATTCTATATTACAAGGTGAGATATAGGTTTTAAATGGTATGCCTAGAAAATTTAGTTTATAATTAAAAATTCAACGCGAGTTCTTAAGAACCATTAAAAAAATAGGCTATTTATCATAAAATCAATAGGATTTTTTAAAACATATAATACCGCCAAATTGGTTGATTCTACTTCCCGCGGAAGTTTCTCCAGAGATTATTCTCGTCATTATTCCCTTATTTTCGGCTATTTGTTTTAATCTATATACTCGACTTTTATTGCTATGGTTATTAACAAAATTCTTCGACATAATAAGATAATCTATTTTATCAGCCACTGAATCGTCCTTTTTTCCCCCTTCGTAAATTAAATCTTCAATTTCTTTTAGCCCATAGATCACGATTGCGTCTTTCTTATCTATATTCATCGATTTTTCAAGCTGTTTTATTATCAAATTTGCCTCTTCCGAAGTTATTTCGAAGATCTTCTCAGATACCTCTTCTTTAGAGACGAGATATTTGGCTTCCTCTAAATCTCGTGCGTATCCATCGATTCCCCCAAAAGTAATTTGGTTGTTTCCCCTTGAACTTACTAACCAACGATGATGCTTATTGACATGTTTTAGAAAAAGGTCAGTTAGCTCTAACTTAGGAGGACATACTAAAAGGATGCTTTTAAGCCCCTTTTTTCTAAAAGGCCTTATAGCATCAACTAGTTGTTCAAAATAGTGATATTTTTGTTTACTATCTGCATATTTCCATTTTTTTCCTAATTTGATTTGTTTGTATCTTTTTACTGTATAACCGTAAACCTTCCAGAGATGAATTGATTTTTCGTCGAATCCGACCATTAATGCAATTAAAAAACCTCTTTTTTTTCTTTTCTTTCTTGCCATGATTTTTCTTATCTTTTTCTCTCTTCTAATTAATCTTGGTTAACTCTAAAAATTATTCATTGAAACCTCTCCTAATGGAAAAAAACTTATAGAGTTGTGGTATTGAATTTTTCTTTACTAACTTTATTTTAAATATTTGATTTGGAAACATAAACCATCACTTAAATACTTAGGAGGAACGAATATAATTATGGAAGAAAATAATAACTTGCTTCTTGGCATTAGTGGAAGTCCTAGAAAGCAAGGTACGGAAACGGCTGTTTTATACGCTTTAGACTATGCTTCGAAAAAGTTTGGCTTTGAAACAGAATTCTGGACTGTGAGGGCGAAGAAAATTAATTTTTGTATTCATTGTGATTACTGCATTAGAGAAAAAAAGGGGTGTATCCACAAAGATGATTTAATGGAAGTCTATGATAAGCTCAGAGCTGCGAAATTCCTTTTGTTCGGAACTCCGGTCTTTCAAGGAAACCTTTCAGCTCAGCTAAAGGCGGTGATTGACAGGTGTAG
>WJKD01000415.1 GCA_014729315.1 Promethearchaeota archaeon
TCCCAATAAAAATAATGAGTTATTGCTCGCAGAAATTGATAGAAAATATTCATTGGGAACTCGTATCCTAATTACTGGATTATCTGAATTTCCTATTTCAAAGGGTTATCAAAATTTACCTGTTATTAGATTTCTAGGGGATCGCGTGATTTTAATATATGTACGAGATTTTATAAGCGAATCGTTAAATCTTCAGGTGCTTCCGACAGGTATCGTATCAAAATATAAAAATCTATTAAAAAAGATACCGAATTTGTTGAAAGATCTAGTCCAAAATTACGAGAATATTAATTTAGATACCATCTCCGAGTTTCAAGACTATTTAATCAAATTAAATAAAATTTTCAACGATATCCCTTTCAAAAAGGAGAATGAAGAGCAGAACCTTTTGTTTTGCGAGCATCAGATAAGAAATATTATTAAGTATTATTTGCATTCTTTTAAAAATTTCTTCGATATTGGTATTACGAGGTTAATCGAAAGCGAAATTGGAATGGTTTAGACTAAACATATTACCTTAGATTCAAATAGAATTTAAAATATGAGAAAAATAGACCAAATCGAAATTTTATGAAATAATATGGAAGTTTATATATTCCTTTGCTATACTTGTTATTAATTACTTCAACTATTGTAATTTCAAAATCTAATATGAATAATGTAATCCAAATGCAAAAAAAAGTAATATCTATTTTCGTGCTTTTGCTAGTGGTCTGTCATAGATTAAGCTTGATAAATTTTGATATGTTTGTGAAAGGATGTTCTTATTCGATATAAAAGTGATATATTGATTCTTTTCCTTGGTTGCATTAATTAATTGAAGAAAAAATTAATGGGAAAAACCGAAAAATCTTAATTTTATAATAAATTATTGTCTTCATCAAATTTTTGAGTATAAATATCCAATCATATCAAATAGTGAAAACTATTGGCAAAAAAAAAGAAAACTCCAAAGAAAGAAGAGGATTTTGAAATACCGAGTGGAAAGGTAGACGAAGATGGAGACGAAATTATTGATCTTTTCGAGGAGGACGACGATTTAACTGACGATGTAGATTATGATCTCACAAAAATTGACGACAATATGTTGGCGGACGAAGACGAGGACGAAGAGTTTGGAACAGATGTAAGTGAAGTAGAAAAAATGTTACGAAGAATAAAATGCGAACCTTGTCCAGGAAGTTCGAGTAAGCTTGAATGTAAAGTTCGGGACGATTTTGGCTGCCCACCTGATAAAGCAAATAAATAAACAAACTGAAATTAACTCAATTAAGTTCACTACCATTTTCTTTTTTATTCCTTATTGCTTATGGAAAAATTAAGAAACCTTCGAAAATTTTAAAAAAACATCGTGTTGACTAAAACACAAAAAAGGATTTTAGTTTATATCATTGCCATTGTAGTAAGTTCCTATATTTGGTTTGTAAACGGAATTCTTTTTGGGAATACTTTTACTGTTTGTCTTATTCTCTCTACTACGACATTTCTTATCATTGTCACTCCTTTCGAAATTTATTTCTCCTTTCGAGATTTATACTTCGAAAGATGGAATCCTTTCTACGACGATAAAATCACGAAAATTAAATACCATATTAAAGTAAAAGAGGGTTTTCTACGTGCTGATTTAGTCAGACTAGGCAATAATGAGATTAATGAGACTAATAATACGATTATCGTTATTAGTCCGGGTTTTTCTGATAAAAAAGAAAGCTTAGAATATTTATATTATCCTTTAGTGACGCAAGGATACGAAATATTAGTATATGATGCAAGGGGAATAGGAGAGTCCAAAAAGGCGGGTCATAGGGGGGATATGACAAAGCGCCTTGATGATTTTAGAACTATTATTAATTGGATAAAAACAAATCAAAAATTTAAGAACAAAAGAATTTTTGCGATTGGCGTAAGCATAGGAGCCTTGACTATTTTCTGTAGTAGCTTTCGCGATCGTGAGGTCAAGAAAATGGTAGGTTTGTCCTGTATTTCGAAATATAAAAAAAATGTAATGAATGCGAGGGGGATTGTTAAGTTGAGTTTTTCTTTAAAGGGAATTGATCTAAATCCTTCTGAGGAAGAAGACAAACTTTTGTCTCCCTATAATGTGTTTAAATCAGCAAAAAAGGATTTTCCAAAAGAAGAGTGGCAAATTTTATCCAAGAGAGTCATGCTTATTCACGCCAAGAACGATAATATCATACCTTTCGAAAACTTTGTTGAGAATTCACGTATATTAGACCTTCCTGAAACTAATCAATTAATCCTTGAGAAAGGAGGGCATAATCAAAAGAAAAATGAATTAGCAATAGTTGGCGCAATAATAAGGTTTTTGAACTAAAACACGACCTGATTTTCATTTAGAACAATGGAATCATCGTTTTGATACTTTCAAGCGACAATTTTAATGATTTATTGATGAAAGCTAATTTTTGGTCGAAATAGTAAGGATCATTCTCTGATTTTTGTATCTCATCGTCTAAATTAAAGAATTGCTTTTGACTTTCTAACTCGAAAGAATATACATTAGGTCGCGAAGTAGCATCGCTCATTTTCACGAAACAACCGTGATCATGAAAATGATGATCGAATGCTGGGAAATAAGTTTCCCACAATATTGGTTTTAAATTCTCGTATACTTTTGATGCTAGTCTTTCGCAATAATTTTTACTTTTATCGCTATAACAGAAGTAAAACGGAACCTTTCCTTCGTTTTTTTGAATATACTCTTTTAATTTTTCACACACTTGGTCAATTTGTTTGATACTTAAATTTAGATGAGTATGATTTGCCGAAGGATTACACTTAAAAAACAGAGGTTTACGATAATAAGGGATTTCGTATAATTTAATCACATTAAAAATGATTCCTTCCTTAAGCCAATGGTCAAATTTAAACGATATTGACTTTTCTTCTAATTTTCTATTTAATAAGTCCGGAAATTTTTTAAGAAGGGAAGTTTCATGGAAATCTAAAAAGTATAATTTAATACTTTCATCTGACCAAATTTCATTTAAGTAGCTGCGGACGATCTTACAATGTTCAGGTATCGGAAACTGATTTAAATCGTTCCCAATGTTCTCGTATCCAGGTGAGAAAGTTCTCCTCCAAAAACGATTTAAATTTGACCCGTTTTTTAAATAATATCCGGATTTATTAACTTCAGAAGGGTGAATAAAACCATAAGGATTCATTAATGGAAAAAATATTAATATTTGGTCGTCGAGTATAACTTCATTTGGTTTTAAAGTACCTTTCAATAATTCTTTAAAGAAATCGATAATGGAGAAGAGGCCGTTATATTCGTTGTGTTGAGCCGCTACAAAAATTTTTGCGTATTTAATACTATCATTAGAATTTTCCCCTCTTAATGATAAAACAGGTAAATCTCCCTCATTAGTCTCGAATTTTTGAAATTCTAAAAAATCCAAACTGTTTAGATCTTTCAAAAAATTCAATATTTTTTTGTGTAAAGAAGCTCTCCTTTTAACATCTAATAACGCTTTTAAGGTATCGAGATCCATCGAAATTTATTCTCCGATAATATGATCCCATTTTGAGAAGTTCATAATTTTTTTATTGTTATAAGATATGCTCGAAAAGAGCACGCAACCAATACAAAACATATCAATGAAATCGTCAATTTTCAGATTTAAAAGCTTGCAATTTCGATCTGAAATACCTCTTCCTCTATCTACTTCTATTCGACCGTCA
>WJKD01000416.1 GCA_014729315.1 Promethearchaeota archaeon
TAAGCTTTTGAAGGGATAAACGGGCAGAAGCTTTTTGCAAACACGTTTTGAGCTAATACTTGCATCTCGCTTCTACCCGTGCGTTACTTTCATTTAAGGAGTGTAATTCCTTCTTCGGTAAGAATAGATTGTTTAGCGGACTAAGACCATCTTCCTCATCTCGACAAAATTTTCATTCGATTTCCCTGAAACACCCTTTGCCTGCAACTGGTAAAAATAAACACCTGACGCAACACTATTACCCAATTCATCAGAACCATCCCATGAAATATTATAATTACCAGCATAATAAAAATCATCAACCAATGTTTTGACTTCTCTGCCTAAAATATCATATATTTTTACAGTGACTTTTCCTGATTTGGGAATCTGAAAGTTAATTTTTGTTTCGGGATTGAATGGGTTTGGGTAATTTTGACTAAGATAGTATTTTGTTGGTATGCTTACAATACTGCTTCTCATTGAAGTGAAGGGATTAGTAGATGTTCTCGTAATCCAAATCTCATTTAGACGTATCATGGGAGCGGCTATGTCTTTGTATCCATCACCATCAAGGTCGGCTATAAAGGGAATTGCATCTCCTATAATTATCGTTCCTTCAATCATTTCAGAAAATTGAATATTACCAATTGTTGATTCGTTTTTATAAAAGACTGCCTGACCATTTGTATGATTTAACATGATATCAGGTTTCCCATCATTGGTTAGGTCAGCAATATAGGCATATAAACCAACAAAGTAAAAGTTAAAAGGCAATGGATCATAATCGATGGGGGTAGGTTCATCAAAAGACATGTTGCCTGGTGTACTAGTATTTCTTAAAAATTGAGATTTATATTGATTCCGTAACAAAAGTACAAGCAAATCCTCTTTATTATCACCGTCAAGATCCTTTGCAATAATCTTTGTTATATTAGAAAGTCGCTCATCTGTTTCCTGGTGTGAAAATGATATATTATCAACATTACTTTCATTATGAAAATAATGTAGATGGTCTCCTCCACTTATAATATCTATCATATTATCGTTATCGAAATCCTTAGCGACTACTGCATTAAAAGAATTATATCTTGGATTGAGACTCAAAATATGTTCAAATTCTATTGTATTACCAAAACTGTTGTTTTCGAAAATTAAGAGATTGTCATCACAAGCAGAGATAATATCAATTTTACCATCTACATTTAAATCACCAGTTGCCATTGAAATACAGCTTCCCTTTTTGATGAGCAAGGTATCAGCGAAGTCAAAAATAATGCTGTCAGACAAACTAGTGTTTTTATATATCCAAATATTTCGATGTGTATCGCCATAGGAAACTCTGTATTCATCTCCTATTAAAAGTTCAGGTTTAGCATCATTATTCAAATCAGCAGTTTCGACTATATTTGGCCATATACCGCCAATATATGATCCATCCAAATTAAAAATGAAATTGTTATTTTGAGATTTATTTCGTAGAATGGATATCGAATTGTCACCTTCACGGTCAGTAGTAATAAGGTCTATATATCCATCCAAATTAAAATCCTCGCCACTGACAAAAAGTGGCCATTCTCCAACCCGAATGATTTTAGCGGAATTAAATTGAACGCTATCTGTAGAACTCATATTGTTCAGGATTGAAATACCACTTGCATCATCGCATCCAATCGCTAAATCGATTTTACCATCATCATTATAATCAGATGAGGTGCCACAAAATGGATCTTCCCCAACACCGTTTAGAATTGCAGGTAAAAAATCAAACTGACCAGGAATATTAGTATTATTAATAAGCATCGAAATGTGGTTGTGCTCTCTTGCCTTTTCACCCCAGACAACTGGATTCATGAATATTAGATCCGTTTTTGAATCTCCATTTATATCAGATGCCAAAAAGTCGGTAGGATTATGTCCCTCAATTGGAAATGTTCTTCTCCAATTATAATCTAATTCAATATTTCCAGGAGTGCTATTATTTCTAATAATTCGAACTTCTTTTGGAGGGTGAGAAACTCCCCAAACATTTCCATAATCTAAGATAACCAATTCTTGTGAACCATCATTATCCAGGTCGATTAGGTTATTTAGACTTGGATTACCATATAATTTTACCCCTATGGGATTTGCAAAAGAAATAGTATCAGAATTACTGGTGTTGCGATATATGCTTAATCCATTTGCGATATCAATTTTACCATCGTTATCTATATCGCCAACAAGTAATGGCTTATAATAATCTAAAGAAGCAAATAATTCAAAGGCTGTTTTAAATATAATAGTATCACTAACACTCATGTTTTCGAAAATACAGATTATATCGCTCCAGACATTTGCAAAAGCTATATCAAGTTTTCCATCATTATTGAAATCTGCTTTTACTAGCCAACGTGGAAATGCTTTTGTCGAACCACATACGGACATTTCGAAGTTCAACTTAGATTCTGTGCTAATATTTCGAAGTGCTGTAATATCTTCTGATCCTTGATTGATTGTGATGACATCTGGCTTACCATCATTATCAAAATCATCAACCACAAGTGATCGTGGTTCCCAACCTACATCAAATCTGATAAGATCAGCAAAGAAAATATCTTTATCAACAGCCTGATTTAGCAAAACTGATACAGAAGATACGCCATCTGCTACAACAATATCCATCATTCCATCGCCATTAAAGTCAGCAGAAGCGATGTCGGAACAAGCACCTGTTGGAAAATTTCTTATAGGATACGGTTCGAAATATATATCACTGGATTGCGCAAAAGCACTCATAATTCCTAAAGCAAGTAAATAAATTAATAGAATCTTAGAATGTAAAAATACGGAATTCATTTTCTTCCCTCCATTGATCTGATTGGTTTTAAAATATACTAAAGTTTTGTCCTCATCACCTCACCAACACCATCTTCCTCGTCTCCATAAAATTCTCCCCTGTGTTTTCTGCTTGTGCTTTGAGTTGGTAGAAATAAACACCGCTGGGGAGGATATTTCCTGATTCATCTTTCCCATCCCATGTTTTTGAATAGTCTCCAATTTTATGAATTTCACTTAAGAGAGTTTTTACTAGTTGACCGTTCAGATTAAATACTCTTAAAGTTATTTTTGCTTCGCTTGGAACTTGATAATGTATTATAGTCTCTGGATTAAAGGGATTAGGATAATTTTGGAAAAGGTAATATTTATCAGGAACATTATTGCCTGCAATAGCAGGTATTGAAGTAACAATTGTTGTGTCCATAGGAGTCAGGACTATTTCATCGCCATCGCTATTATTTGCTAAAACACCATTAAAAGCGAAATCGACCGGATTTCCCTTTTCTGAATTAAATTTGAGACTTATCAAAGTGCCACTTCCATTATCGCCTCCATTTATTCTGTAAATAGACGCGCTTAATTTTCTAGTTGTGTCATCAGCGACCACAGTCGCCTGTGCTTCAGCAGGAAAATTGCCAAGCTCATAAGACTTATATTTAATTTCGTCACAATTTGAATAGTTGAGTTCAAAGGACGCAACTTTTAAATCATTTATTGGTAAGTCAACTGTTCCAATCTTTACATCTAACCAAAAACAGTCAGTTATATCATCATAATCACGCGGTTCTAAAAATATGGGAGGTGCAACTGAGGATTTATACAATTCAATTTTCGCAGATGTGAGTATTGTCTTAGAAGACTCATGAGTTTTTCCAAAATTTATTACAACAGAGTTGATGTCAAAAATATCAATATTGCCGTTTCCATTACAATCAGAATAGGTTGCTTCAAATGGATCCCAAGGTAAACACAATTGGGCTTTCCATTCAATTGATGCATCAACTCGTTTGGGTCCAGTTTTATTCCAGTGAACTGCTACTATTTGATTGATATCGAAAATAGATACTTGACTGTCATTATTAGCATCGCCTGGCCACACAGGTATCCCCCCTAGTACTGCGATATTTGATCTTTCAGGTAGCAAACCTATTTCGTTTCCGTTTGAATTATGTGCCTGGAGGGCAGAAAAATTGAAACTAACATTTTTTGAGTCTATAAATGAATCCGATACCTTGAACTTTAGTCTCAATAGTGTTCCATTTCCTGAATTGCCTCCAGAAAATCTGTATACTGAGGCACTTATAGTACCATTCTGATCATCGGGAATAACATTTGCCTGTGCTCCCGACAGAAAGGAGCCAATTTCATAACTTACATAATCGACAATATCAGTATTGGTATACTCGAGTTCAAACGAAACTATCTTTAAATCATTAACAGGATGTGTGCTCGAACCGATAGAAATATCTATCCAAAATTCATCACTGATAAATACTGTATCGGGAGCTATTGGTATAATAGGCACGCCAGTGCCTATAACTCTGAAAATCCCATCATTTGTAATAGCATCTGGTTCGCCCTCATTAAAGATGACGTTTTCAATATGAATAGTAGTTGTATCATTAACTACAGCAGATGGATTTACTATATAATTAATATATGCGAGTGGTCCGCTTCCAATAAGAGGAGATGTTCCTGCCATTGCAAGGGAAATGCGTCCATCTGAAATATTTGTAGTTGGTTCACCCCACGTTTCCGCAATAGAACCAATTGTCGAAGCCTCAAGAGGAATTAAAATATTAGAATTAGTTTCAGCAAAAATTGCTGCAGAAAGGATGTTTTTCCTGCTTACATCACTCACTATAACTGGTACAGTAATTGTATCTCCACTTGCAGCAGCTGTATCGGGAATGAATACATTAACTTGTGTTTTAACCTTAGTTGCATAACCAATTCGTGAATTTGCTCCGTCATTACCTATATACCACATTTTAAAAGTTGAGTTATCATAAATAACATTTGGATAAGAAACATCAATTTCGTCCCAGCTATTTGATATCCCAGGATATAAAATAGGATTATTTTCATGTTTTATCCAATTAATGCCATCAGCAGATACTGCCTTCCCGATTTTCATATTATATCCATCGTAGCCTGTATACCACATTAGATAGTTCTGCCCATCAAAAATGACAAGCGGTTGCGATACCCAAATTGAATCCCATTCATCAGAAAAACCACTCTCTAATACTGGATTATTCTCATATTTTATCCAATCAAAGCCATTATAGGAAGTTGCATATCCAATATTAAATTCATTCTTATTGTTTTTCCCTACATACCACATTCTGTATTCATTATTTTGAATAATTACAGATGGTCTCGCAACTGTTGCTTCATCCCATGATGCCGCCTGACCAACATCTAATATTGGATTAGCAGTAAATTTATGCCACACAACGCCGTCTGTTGAAGTTGCATAACCAATCCTCCAATTAAATCCATCACTTCCTGCATACCACATTTTGAAAACGTTATCATGAAAAATAACAAAGGGCTGAACTACTCCATTATCATCCCATTCCCCACTATGCCCTGTAACTAGAATCGGATTATTATTGACTTTATTCCAGGTTAAGCCATTTGAAGAAACGGTCAATCCAACTTGCCATACTCCACCTCTACCACTATAGAACATTTGGTACTTATTATTAGCCAGAATTATACAAGGACACAGAAGATCATGAGTATCCCATTCTTCAGGCATCCCTAAATCTATTATGGGATTTTCTAAATATTTTTCCCATTTAGTATTATCATAATTAAAATAAGGTACCTCTATATATGAATCAGCATTATTCAATCCATTACATAAAATCCCACCCTCAACACCTGAAACTCTTGTTATTTTAAGTATAATAATATCTCCTTTTGCTGTATTCAGATCAAGCCCTTTAATTTTAATATTTATTCTTTTAAAAGTGGTACCTCTAATTTCTGATGTTGTATCCGCCAAAGTGTATTGATTAGAATTTCGTTCAAGAATTATTTCAAATTTAAAAATTGTACTTGATAAACTAGCCATAAGAAGATGAAAGCCATAAGTATTACCAGAAATTTCGTCTGTGAGTTTATATGGTAAAGTGATGGCAGCTCCATTTGAAAGTAACGAAATTTGTGCGGGATCATTGCTTCTAAACGGGGACAAAGCGAAATTTTCGAGGTTATAATCAAGCCGAAGGTAGAGTATGTTGGTTCCTATAGTTTGTGAAGAAAGTTCTATAAATTTTCTTCCCATATTTTGATAACCATAGTGATATTTCGACTTATTTAGTGAATTATTAATTTGGATGATATTAATTTCCTCATTTGCAGAAGGAATTTGATTGACTTTTTGATAGTTATATTTCCTTATTTCATTTGTACCTGCATTTACTGTCATATAAACCGCTAACTGTATTAAAAATAATGTTAATTTGATTTTGATACACATTTTCATTAACTCCTAATATAATTTTTGTAATTATATATGGCTTCTGAATTTTAAATTAGAAACAACCTGTTTTTATTTAATATAAAGCATTTTCCTGATCTTCACAAAATCTTCTCCAGTGCTATTCACTTTAGCATTGATTCGATATAAATACAATCCACTTGGCACATCGCGCCCATCATTATCCTTACCGTTCCAAGCTGTTGAATAGTATCCCGAAGATTGATTTTGATCAATTATAGTTTTTACCAGTTGCCCTCTCAGGTTATAAACATCAATTGTCACGTCGCATGATGAGGGTAGCTGGTAATTGATGGTTGTTTCTGGATTGAATGGATTGGGATAATTTTGACATAACTTGAATTTTTGAGGAATTTTTGATAACAAATTAAATGCGGTTTCCTCAATATTAACATAGAAATCACCTTCATTTACTTTCCCCTCTATAATTGAAATTGAATTTGCATAATCCTTAATATTTTTAAAATGACATTCTATTGTGACGATCGCTCCGTTTTCTTTGATAGGCTTATTGCCTGCAAGTGCAATCTTGATATTATTACCTTTGATATTATAGGTCAATATTAGATCTTTTGTATTTTCGGATTTGGTAATGTTAATTATTTCAATAATATTCTTGTCATATTTAAGATCAAGAAAAATAGAAAACACACCTCCAGTTTGTTCCATTAAAATAGGAATATTTGCGGCATGGTTTTCTATTAGATCCACTTTGCCAAATTCCAAATTGATATATTTTTCAACCCGTTTATTTGCAGTTGTTAATCCTGCCAGAGGCTTCCAATTGCCGCTTGGATCGCCATATACTATTCCGATAAAATCTTGATCATTCATATCGGAATTAAGAGAATCATATAATATACTATCCGGCGCAATCGACCAGTTTGTGTTCGAAGTGGGAAAATTATCAGGAACAAATTTCCAGAAATGAGAATCATCTTGCATTATTGGAAATCGCGGAATAATCCCGACACAATATCTTAGAATCTGTGATGCATCATAAGCCGAAACGTCGCCATTACCACTTACATCGGCTGCAATCATTTGGTAGGGAGTAAAGTCTCTCATGTCGACAACCTGTTGAAGAATAAGCGCAGCATCATAAGGGGTGATTGCGTCATTGATTTCATTTTCTTTGGAGGCTATTGTACAATATTTACCAAGGGATAGCTTTTCAAAATGATAATGACCATCGACATTTGTTGTGTCATATAAAACAGATTTTCCAGAAAGCGACACTTTTGTATTTTCTATCGGAGAATCACTGGAGTAGTATAGGGTTTTGCCCGCAAGCTTGAAATTTATTCCTTTTGGTTGGTGAATATTTTTAAAAATTAATCCCTTTTCACCAACTGCATAACCCACATTTGAATCTATAAACGTAATTGCCTTTAGCTTCCTTGAATTCAAGAGTTTCTCGACATTCCAAGAATTTCCACCATCTTCGCTTTTTAGGATTTTTCTGCCTACCGCCCATCCTACTTGTGGATTTACAAAGTAAACAGAGTATAAGGGCGAGTAAACTCCACTTTCTTCCTTCATTTTTGCCCAAGTCGAGCCACCGTCATTAGTTTTACATATTGTTCCTTCGTCTCCAACAATCCATCCTAATTGTGAATTTATAAAATATACCGAATGAAAATCGATATGAGGAAGATTCCACGTACGACGCCAGTTTTCGCCACCATCCACAGTTGTAACAAAATATCCATCTTCTCCAACGGCAAATCCGATTTCAGAATTTATGAAATATATAGAATTTATATTGTCTGAGGCGTGCATTTCTTTTACATTCCAAGAATCCCCGCCGCTAATAGTCTTTGCAATATACCCACCTGACCCTCCTACCCAGCCTATTTGATTATTTACAAAATATATCGAATTTATTCTGTGAGCAAGATCAGCTACTTCAATCCACGATTCTCCAGAATCAATAGTTTTAAAAATAATACCCTTCCTACCCGAAGTCCATCCTGTCGTAGAATCGATAAAAAATATGGTATATAAATCGGCATAATCTTGTTCGTCGGGCGTCGTCTCCGACCATGAGAATCCACCGTCATTAGTTTGAAATATCATTCCGGTACGCAAAAAACCTGCTGCCCATCCTTTATCTTTATTCGTAAAATAAACTGAACATAAATTCGCGTAAGGTGCTCTTGAATATTCCTCCCAAGTGCTCCCGCCATCAAACGACTTTATTATCTGGCGATCTTCGCATACTGCCAATCCCACATTCGGGCTAAAAAACTGAACAGATTTCAGGTTGCGATCGGCATTGTTCGTTTTATCTAGCCAGGAATTTCCGCCATCAATTGTTTTTACTATTGTCCCACTATCTCCAACTGCCCAGCCTATACTTTCATTGAGGAAAAATATATCTTCAAGAAATTCGTTTGATGAAAAAGTTGTTTGATTCCAATTTACACCACCATCATTTGTATCCCATATTGTTGATCGCGGATTTTCAATATCAATATTGATTTCTCCAAAAAAACCTGTACTAATCGTAATTCGGCTTGCAACAATTCCTGTTGCCCAACCTCTTAATTCATCTATAAAGTAAACATCTTTTACCCACGAACAGCCAAGACTACTTTCGATCCAATTTTCGCCTCCATCTAATGTTCTATATATTTTACCAGTACCATTGCTCCCAACAGCAACACCTTGGTTCGCATTTACGAAAAATACGTCTTCTAAATACGTTAGAACAGACTCATTATGTTGAGGGAGCCAATTTTTACCTCCATTAGTTGTTTTTAAAATTATTCTCTTATAACCAACGACCCATCCAATATCTTTTGTTGTAAAATAAACACCATATAAGCTGCAACTTGTTCCTGATTGTTGAATATTCCAATTTTTTCCACCATCATTCGTTCTCAAGATTGTTCCCGACTTACCAACTGTCCATCCATTTTTATCATCGACAAAGTTTACAGAATATAGTGCCTCTGAGGTATTTGAGTTTTGCTCATACCAAGTTATCCCTCTATCCGTCGTTTTAACTATTAAACCACCATAGCCTACTGCAACTGCACTTGTTGAATCTAAAATATAGATGTCATTTAAACTATTAGTAATAACGGCGGGACATGGTCTAACCCAATTATCTTCTTGACAAAAGCCAGCTTCTAATAATCCCAAAATTGATATCAAAATTATTGCTTTTTTCATTATATCCTCACAATTTTAATTTAATAATTCTCTCCATTACATATTTGGAAGCGCAAAAACTTAGCTTACCTCACCAACACCATCTTCCTCGTCTCTACAAAATTTTCTCCTGTGTTTTCTGCTTATGCTTTGAGTTGGTAGAAATAAACACCGCATGGAACGCGGTTTCCTGAATTATCCGTTCCATACAAAACAATTGGACTTATGACCAACGGATGATCTTGCAGCAAATAAAATAAATATCATAATTTAATCATACCTTTGTTATCTCAACCAGTA
>WJKD01000417.1 GCA_014729315.1 Promethearchaeota archaeon
GCAGGAAACCTTCGAATAAACTAAGGTAGCAAAGTCTTTTAAGAAATCTTTCGATCTCTTCTGAGGTATTAAGATCGGGGTTAAGACTCTTTGTTAACTCTATCAGTGAATTCCTTAAAAATTCTTTTCTATTTCTAATCTCCAAAGATTTTAATTCACGATTTTGTTTTTTCAATAAACAGCAGAAAATGGAGATCATCTGAGGATAACCCTCAGCATATTCAATCAAAAAGTTCTTATCTTTTTTTGAAAGATTAGGGAAAATTTGGTCGATCATTTCCATTGTGTCATGAGTGTTAAAAGCACCCAATTGAGTGATTAAACGTTGTTCTGGACGAAGTAATTGAGAAATATTATCAGGTAGTCTTGAAGCACAAAAAATTGCTCTCCATGCAATATTCTTATTGATAAAATCATCACAAGCAGAAATGAAGGTTGTGGATTTGCTATGTTCTAATTCTTCTAATTGATCAATAATAGCGATTCCTGGTTGCTTAGAATCCTGATTTAAGAATTTTATCATTGTATCATAGTTTTCACTCTCCATGCAATCATATATTATACAATTATCGATTTCAGCATCTTGTAGATATAAAGAAATTGCATTTAAAAGCATTGTTTTTCCGATGCCCGATGCGCCCCAATATCCAAATAAATTGTATTTATTAACTCCACGCATTCGTTTAAAATTATCAATAACAGACATAGCTTCGCTGTACAATTCAAAAAGATTTACAAACTTAAATGTAATAGCCATTTTGAACTACCCCATTTCTTAATTAAATTAAAATGAGCAAAAAAATTATCAACAAATCAATAAAAAAAAGACTAAGAAATTTTCGAAACGCACCGAAATCCGATACTAGCCATACCACGATTTTCTGGAAAATTTGTTTTATTATTTCTTTGTGCATCCTCCTTACGATTTGCCCAGGAGCCCCCCTTAATAACTCGACAACTTATGTCTTCTGCCTTATCAACACACCATTCCCAGACATTCCCTGCCATATCGAATACGCCATACGGACTGATACCATCTATATAATGATTCACAGGTGTTGTTTCCATTTTATTATTTTCAGCCGTATTACATTTATCAATAGAAAAAATATTTCCATAGGGATATTTATTATGACCAAATGCTTTCATCCATTGTTCTGAGCTTGGTAAATTTTTATTAAATCGTCTGGCAAATTCAACAGCTCCCTTCCATGTAACTCCAGTAACCGGATGATTTTCAAATCCATACATAATTTCAAAACCTTTTTCTTTTTTTAAAATTTTTGAATAAGGAAAAATGATGAACTCCTTTATTTCAGATGTGTTTTTATTATTTAATTCTCGCAAAAATTCAATAAAGCGTTTATTTGTTACTGGAAATTTATCTATTGAAAATTCGTTATCTATGTTTAGCATTTGTTCATAATAACCTATTGGGCGACTCTTAGTAGGGATAGCTTCTAATCCATGATAAATTAGAAGTTGAAGATTTTTATCATCTGCAGGCAACTCTAAAACAAGAGATTCTAAACCATTCATTCGCTCCGTCAAAGAATCAAATATACTTTTATGATTTTCGTCTGAAATTAAGCTTGCATTTATAAAACCTCTTTGTAAATCTTGCCAAAAACTTACATCCTTTAGATAATCTGAAAGAGAATGAATTTGTTTATTATCATTGTTGTAAGTGCAACGATTGATTTTATCTTTAATTAGAAAAAATGATAGAAAATGAGTAAAGTTGATATTTTCACAAATAATATCATTATCAAATTGCGTTTGCTGGTTTATAATAATAAGTTTTTCAATAATATCCGGATTTAGTTCACAGAGAGGGGCTAATTTGTTGTAGTAATAATCTGTTGTGCTAGCTTCGAATTTTTTATTGTTGAGACTAGCTTGTATCAACTCTTTGCTATTTGCTTCTGCTAAAATTAAGAGCTTATATATGTATCTATTTTTTCTTTGAAATCTTCTTAAATCATCCGAAAAATTTTGATTGGATTCTTTTTTTAATATTCCTCGTTCCTCTATTATATCAAATAAAAGGTTTATGCTATTTAAAAAGTGCTTGCACTGCCTTGGAGTATCAGAGCATGATGAAAGAATATCAATAATTATATCTTTGGGAATATGATATCGATCTAATATCTTCGTTTTGGTAATAGTTTCTTCCAAATAATTTCTGAACTGTTTTTTGCGAAACAATGGGAGAGAATATCTTGTCTGAATGATTTTCTCTAAGTAGTCTAATGGAGATTTTTTTACTACTTCGTCAATTGCAGTTGAAATAACATTCGGTGAAATACCAAGTACAATAGCACATCCTGGAAAATCTAAAAATAGCTTTATACTTTCAAGAATCTTAATAATTTTTTGATCGCCGCATCTATCGAGATCGTCTATAAAAATTACCAATGTATCGCATTCATCTCTTGAACCGATATTTTCATGGATATATGTTGTACGTTTTCCTAACTTTCTGCAAGCTTTGATGAATTCGGTTTTTGAAATTCGATTTGTATATAAATGTATTAAGAGTTTTAATAAAAATTGGAAATGATAATAATACGCAAGATTTTTTTTATGCAGACTTTCATTAGATGCTTCAAATGGAGTCAACCCGAAAATTTTAATTGATCTTGATATATTATTGATAATTCTACTTATGAGCTTAGTTTGAACAACCGAAGCAATCCCTGCTTTTAAGAAATGCTCTTTCCTCATTGAGTCTATTATTTCTTGAATCAGAGCTGACAATATTTCATCTTGCTCATTGTATTTCCATGCTTGGAACCAAACAGTGTGACAAATTCGTTGATTTATATTGTGCAGTGATGCAGATTCATCTAGTTTCTTTTTTAACTGACTCATTAGGGTCGTTTTGCCGCTTCCCCAATCGCCTTCTATAGAAATAACAAACGGAGTGCGATTTGCTTTGTTGACGAGTCTATCATAGAGAGCTTGAACATACTTATCGAAATAGAAATCAGGAAATAGATCTTCGGCAGGAGTGTCACTAATTATAGTCCGTATTGGATCTGACGATGGCTTTATTTCCATTTTGAATTAAGCCTATTTGTGACATTCAGTTTTTTAAAAATATTCGGATATAATAAACTAAATTAATCTGAAGCAGATCTAAGAATATATATCTTAATTTCGAAGATGTGATCAAAGTATCATGAAGCTTCATGTTAAGCTGCAATTTCTTAAATAATTTAGTAATAAAAAATTAAAAAGTCAACAGATTTTTTATACAACTTATTTTATGAGAATATTTATTTAAAGAAATGACGATACTAACTTTATAATTTCTTAAATCATGGACTAACTTATCAGCAAGAATTACGTTTCACGCAATTTAGCCAATCATCCGCTTCATCTGCGAGTTTTTGGGCATCTCCGGCAGAAGAGCTATTTCGATACGCCTGTTCTGGCTACGCCCTGCCGCTGTTTCATTGCTCGCGACGGGATGATATTGCGACATTCCAACAGCATGCAGTCGCTCCGGGGCAATTCCCGTCTCATCGTGCAGA
>WJKD01000418.1 GCA_014729315.1 Promethearchaeota archaeon
CTGGAACAGATAGCCGCTATGAAAAAATTCCGGCAGCACCCACAAATCCGCCTGTTCCTGCGCCAGCATAATTTTTACCTTGCGGTGATTTTCTTCCGCCTCCCCAAATTTACAATCAAATTGAATGAAACCTGCTCTCACGTTTGTCTCCAAATCTGAATTTATGTTGGTTTTTTATTTTTATCCGCTTTCGGCTTTTGGCTACTTGCTATTTTTAAGATAAATAAATTCTTTCAATAAATCAACCAGTGGATATTTAATTGTCGGTGTATCCGCATTCAAATATACTGTGTCTTTTTCCACATCAACAACCCACATTATTTGCCCGCTTTTTCTGTTTTTTAATTTGTCTCCAGGATTTAAAGAAGATGGAATTTCCGAAGCTATTTCCTCTTTTAAAGCTGCAATGATAGCCGGTATTTTTGTATCACTCCATTCTAATAAGTGCCCACCATGCACAAGTTGGACGCCATCGGAAATCATTTCCTCTAAATGGCGGATTAATTCGCTATATTTGTTCTCTGACATGGGATATCCTTTCCTTTGAAAAACTACGTATCGATGATTTCAAAATCAATTTCCAATTTTTTGCATAAATCCGAAATTACTTTCAAAGCTCGTTCTCTTGCATAGTGCGTTTCGATAGTAAATTCCTTGTATTTTATCGGATAAAAAAATTCCCTTCCGTTTGGATGTTTTGCTTCCGGTTCATTCGACAATACATATCTTTTATTACTGGGTCCCCATGGAAGAGGTAATTTATAGATCAATTTTTCATCAACAATGTACTCTAAAATATCTTTAAGCAATAATCTGACAGTTTCGTTAGCAAACACTCTTTTATTAATTTTTACTGCTAATCTTCCAGATGCTCTTCCTCCCGTATCTTTCAAATCAGTTGTGCTATAGTCAATCGCTCCTTCTGCTACTAAAGCATCGTAAATAGAATCAAACACATCACTATATCTTTCATATAAGGATAAAGCGATCTTTTTTTCCTCTTCAGTTATAGCCATTTTGATACCTCTGTACCTTATCTTCAAATTTTTTATATACTGGATAATAAATGGTTTTACCTTTTCGTTGAGATTTGGATTTTCAATTAATGGAAGGAAAAATTTATCGTTTAATAATTGATAATCCAAACAATACCAGCGTTTATCACCGACTGTAGACTTTGAAGAACCGTTTAGGATCGGTGTTAAATAGATCAATAAATTTACATCATCAGGATGATTTTGAAACAGCCAATCAGCATATTTTATAGACTGTCGTTTATCCGGCAAAGAATCAATTTTCAATTCAATTATTGAATTAAAGCCTTTAACTTTATTGTCCATGCCGTGTAATTTCCCGGAAATAAATATATCAAATCTTCCGACTCCAGTAATGCTGGTTTCTCTACTGAAATTCTCGTTTGGAAACACTTCTACATCCTTGAATTCAACTGTTGGCAAAAGATTTAATATATTTTCATTTTTATTTTTTCCTGTTAAACATCGGTTATCCAAAAGTAAGAGCAGAAAGCGACGCAAAGGATAATCGAGGAGCAAATGAGAGCCACTGGGATCTAAAATCCAACCTAAAAAACACGAATGCCATCGCTCATAATGAGTCCGACCTACTATCTTGAAAAAATTCGGTTCTCTTAAAATATTCTCGAATTTTATGAATTTAGGCTCAGAAATAAGATGCAAAAGCCTTTCTGTGAAACCAGAATTTTTATTGTTTCTGCTTTTCATTCTCCATCTCTATTTTGTGGATCAGTAATCAATATTCCCCCAGCTCCCTCGCCGTCTCCACCATCGCCGCAAAATTTTCCGGCACCGCATATTCGGGAACAGAATTTCCTGAACCCAGGCAGTAGCCGCCGCCGGGCGCGATTTCTTCGATCAAATATTTCACCCGCTCAATAACCTGCTCCCGGCTGCCGCGGGACAGCAGGTCGACATCCACGTTGCCGATCAGGCAGAAAGTATCGCCATATTTCTCCTTCAGCTCCCTGATGTCCATTGCCTGCGGCTCAATGGGATGGATCGCATTTACGCCGCACGATTTGAGA
>WJKD01000419.1 GCA_014729315.1 Promethearchaeota archaeon
CGAAGAAACAACGCGCAACGGTTTTAAGGATAAATTTTTGTTTCTTGTTGCACAAGTGTCTAAAGTTGAGAAATTTCGTAGGAAATGTTCTTTGTTCGCCGTTTATCAGTTTACAATGGGGGTCTTTCTTAAAAATCTTCAAGCTGAGATCGTCTTCTAAATAAACCGTTTCGGTCCATTGCTGTTTTGAAATAATAGAATTGACGCGATCCACGTTATTATAGTATGGCTCCAAATAGGGTTCTAAGAGAGCGATTCTATTTTTCAGTGATTCAATTATCGGTTGATAAATAGTTTTAGCGTATTTCACGATAAACGTTTCAAGTTCCTCTATTTGTCGTTTATCTCTCGATCGTTTGTCTGATAATAGTTCCTTTCTTAAGTTGTTGTCTTTGCTTATTTCGTCTTTTTCTCTGATGATAGAAAGATCGACAAGTAAATTTCTTGACGTTCTTAACAGTTCCCATGTATTCTCTACTTGAAACGCTTGCTTTATGTCTAAAACTAATGTTGCAAATTATATCTCATTGAAATGTTGTTGTTTTTATCTCGTAAAGCGTTCTTTTCGCACATAGACCTATTTTTCTTAGTAGTTTTTATAAATTCTAAATTAAAATAGAAAAATACCCGAAACGTAAAAAAATAGCAACAAAGAAAAACATTAGAAAAGGTTGAAATCGTCGTCGTCCTTTATCTCGCTCTTTTGTTCGTTCCAAATCTTATCTTCGCAAAATCTTGTGACCTCGAACAAAATTTCTTGATCGTAATCACCTAGATCACGATCTAAATAAACTTCAGGGTCGAGATCTCCGTCAGTGGAGAGGAATCCCAAGATGTAATCGGCGATGTCGGCGTATCGAACGGACCTTTGGTCTACGCCGTAATGCTTGTCAAGATACTTCTTCACTTCGTAATAAAAATGCCGAAACGCTTCTTTAAACTTCTCGGAATAAGGTTCTTTTCTATTATTTAGGCGATCTTCCATTTGTCATTCCCCATTATGCAAACTTCTTTTTAATTGTTTAGACGTTTCGTCTTATTGTACTTTTCATAGATGATGTATTACAAATTACATTCTGTCAATCTTCTGGTCTTGGATACTCTTTATATTAATCCGGGATCATTACCGGGTCCTTACGATAACATTTTCGGCATATGCAGATTTCTGGAGGCCCATCTAAGAGAGTAATGAGATCTTCCGTCGATTCACACTTATAGCAGCTTTTTGTAAACCCATCGTAGCACGCGCAGCACATTATTTCGACATGGGGCGAATTCCATATTTTTATTAGCCATTCAAGCGAAAACCCCGGATTAGTCTTAACATATTCCTCAAAGGTGATGGTTCGGGGACAGTAATAACACTTACGGAGATGTAAAGGCCCCTTTATTCGCTTGATTTTTTTTTCGATTTTCATTTCATTGTCAATTCCTTAATGGAAAACTTCGTATTTAAATCAGACACAACTCTCTGCCGTTATAAATGAGAATCTTAGACCCTCACTCGTGCGAACGAAACTTGTCAATTTTTTTCATTCGATTGAAAATTTCTTACCATTCACAGCTTTTATCTATTGCTTCTCTGAATAAGGCATAACATTCTGCTCTATTCTGCGCTCCAGATGGAGGAACATAACCTTTTTTTAATTGAGATCTACATCTATTCCTAAAATTCAAAGTGTTAGTTAGAAATGAGTATAATTCTCAAAAAAATGTCAAAAAATTGGATAAATCCTTAAAAAGACATAAAGATATTCTAGATTAAACAACGAGTACTAATAAAAAATAAAAAATTTATTCCCACCACATAAAAACCACCCGCCCACATTTTCACCAAAACCGTAAACTATGTTTGTAACCCCGAATCCCGACGAATGGTACGCAAAACTCTTAGACATAATAGACGAGGTAAAAGACACCGATTTGAATATAGGGCAAGAAATAGAAGACTTTTTGAAGTGTCTAGAATCTTTCGCCCCTGATTTCAAGTTTAAATATTTTGGATTTACCCCGATGTCTTTCGGCGTGGCTCTTAAATACGCCATCGGCGGCGGAGGTCAATGGTCTGAGAATTATCTTGCTGATTCCTCAGATAACTATCAAGTCAACCCTCAAAACGTTCGCCTCATAGCTTCTCACATCATAGGACGCCGGCACGAAATTTGCGGATTTATAACTCTATGGGACGCTCAATTTAAAAGACTCGTGAACCAGATTGAGTTTCCCGACCAAAACCGCTCAAAAGTCGTCAAATTTTTCGCAGAATATCTAGACGATTTTTTAGCAGACTTTCCCCAACCTTATAACTTTTACCTCCACGTCGCGTTCAAAAAACCGCCGCTCACGCCCGCCTACGCAGCACTTGCTATCGCCTACTTCGCTTACGAAGAGGTTGATAGGATGGTAAGAGAACAGCAAGGAAGTTCCCCCCGAACCGATCAAGACTCTATCCAATCGCTGGAACAGTTCGGAGAATCCCGCGGACGACAGTTGCTGGGCGGCGAGGTTTACGACTTTCGCACGCTAGCTCGTCATTACGAGTTCGTTCGCACACGGTTCTTGAGCAGAGGGCAAGATCATCTAGGAGGATGGTATATTGATTCGGAGTCGAAAAAGAGTTTAAACTGGCTTGCGAGCGTAAAGCAATTTATCAAGCGTTTTCACAGCAACGAGCCCGAATTAGGAACCATCTCCGACCAAATGCTAACTAATGTCCGAACCTTGTTTAAAGACCGCAACGAGTTTTATAGCGCTTTCCGAAAATACGATGCCTCGATGTTCTCTTACGCTCTAGCATATGCCTACCTCGTAAAAAAAGATCGAGAAAACGGCGAAGTAGGGACAACCGAACGAGCCGAATATTACGCTAAAAAAGTGGTAAATTACGAGAACTTTGAGTACGATGCCTTCGTAAAGCTCGGCGCTGAGATCCTTTCCGTAATCAAAGGACGCCGAAACCCTCAGCAGAACGTCCCGCAGTTAGAAATTTACGACGACGGCGATGACGAAGACGGTGCTCGTGTAGAACTCGTCGAAGATGGTTCCGACTATATCATCAGATCGCACGCACATTATTCCCAAGCACCCCCACAGCTTACCGATCCCGCAAATATCCCCCGCCTTAAAAAAATCGTCGAGAACGTAAGGACCCTACCCGAACTTCTTTCGGAATCCATCAACGGCGAGAAAGATAGCAACAGCTCAACGGCAATTCTCTCCGATTTCTTCGCCACGAACCTCGACGACGACGAGACCATGGCGACCGACCAAATCTATCTCCGAAAAGAGATGACGGACAAATACAAACGATCCACCCGCGAGCTATGCCACCGCTCAAAAGACCTTTTTAACGACCTCAATTACGTTATTAAAGCAATCGCCTTCCACTTCGACACCACCGACAGCGTAAACGAAAAAGCTTACGTGAGGAAGTTCGGGAACATACTGGACATGATTTTCCCCCGATTCCCCGACGGAAAACGGTTCCGGAAGCACGTGAAAGAACACTTTTCGAAAGCAAACCCTCAGGCAGGGTTTGTCGAATTTTTTGCGAACTACGCATTACACCAAGCTCAATACGCAATAGACGAGTTCAAGGAAGACCCCGACAACCTAAAGGCTGTTGTCCAAGAGATCGTCCCGACCGCCGAGCCCGCTTATTTATTAAACTTTTTCCAAAAAAAACACCTACACGCTTTCCGTAAATTGAACAAAAAATACTTTAAAGGACTTTCCACTAAAAACCGCGACCAGCTCAAAAAACTAATGTTTAACATTCGAAAGGAAAATAAATCGAAGTTCGACAAAAAGTTATACAAGTTTCTTGACGGTAAATTTTCTTATTACAAAAAGGATTACACTTATCGCTCGTTTTACGAGGGCGTGTATTCGGAAATATGGTTGCGGATTATCCTTCTCTTCCTTCAAGTGTTTCGGGAGACTGAAATCGCGAGTCAAGTCAGTTTGAACGAGATCATGGAAGACTACGCGCAGTTCCTCGAATCTGGATTAGGATTAAAATCGCTTGGTTTCAAATACAATTTGCTCATTTTAGTAAAGCACCTCGACTCCTACAAAAACATCGGAATCGCAAAAGTCGCCCAGAACATCGCGAAAACGTTTTGCGACGTGTGGGACAGCTACGTGAAAAGTATGGATCGATATTTTAGAGAACTCGAAAAGGGAAAGGAACCAGATCGCCCCATGCTCCCCGCGTACAAACCTTCCGACGGCGTGTGGCTCGTCCAATACGATAGCGCATATCTTTTATCGAAAAAATATTTTAGACAGCATATTAGAGACACTTTCCGACTCCATTCCAACCGAAAAAAGTCGTTCCTATCCGCTACATCTGAATTTCGCTTCCCCAACGAGCATCACGACAAATTACCCCCGATTAGGTTCCGCCTTCTCCCGCAATACGACAAGCGAGACCCCTTGTTGTTCGAAAAGCTCCGCTCTTTCGGAAGAGCGGGAAATACGATTGACCAGCAAATCGAATTGGGACGGGAGAAATTTAAAGAATGGGCGATCGAGCAATTTTTCGCTAACTTCCGCACTATCGAAATCAACCCTATAGGAAATAGCGACGAGTACAACCTTAACATTAGCTACATTCGCAAGAAAGACCTTAATTACAAGTTAGACCAGAACAAATGCTTGGCAATCGACTTAGGACTTTCCATCCTCTCGACAGCCGTAAGCAACACGGGAGACACCCCGCTGTTGTATCGGGGGGGACGGATTAAGCGAGCCAACCATTTGTTTATAACCCATGGGCAGAAAGCCCAGCGTGAGCTCTATATCACCAACCACCTTATCTACCAACACGAGCATAGAGAAGAAACCATCCTTGACGCCGCAAAAGACCACAGGCAAAAGTTTATAGACGACGTAGACTACCATTATTATAGCAAGCTTCCCGAAGGATTTTCGTGGAAAGAGTTTTGCCAAACCGACCAATGGAAACCCCAGCATAAGCACGTCAAAAAACTCAAGGAACAAGTCAAAAAGCACAGCGAACTTGCCGAGCGCTTCGAAAAGTCCGCAAAAAAGTTGGAGCAAGAACTCAAAGCAATGGATTCTGCCGGAAAAAAGTCGCAGAAAAAGCA
>WJKD01000420.1 GCA_014729315.1 Promethearchaeota archaeon
CATTTATCGTAATACAATACCCTCCTTAAAAAAAAAAAAAAAAAAAAAAAAATTAAAACCAAAGGTGAGAATAAAATGGACACTGAGTTTGACTTTCTTACGCCCGAGTTTCTACATCTCATGGTATTTCGCCAGAAAAGCGTTGTTATTTTTCCTTATGTGGACCTTAAACACCTGCACTCGTTAGATTTATTCGCCGTGGGATACATTCCGATCGACCTTGAAGCGACTGCGCTTTCTAACGTCAAGGAAATTCTGGAACTCGATGCGTCTTCAAATTACTCGCAAAACCGGGTGATTTACTTTATTTACAACGTCTCCGAAAAAGCGTTAAGAAACGTCCTCTCGTTTCGAGACGTGCGCTGCGTAATTAACACCGCCGAAAACGTGAGCCATCTGGCAAAAGCACACGCCCATGAAGAATCCGAATTCGCGTTCTACAACAAAAAAAATAACGATTTCCTCAATTACGACTTTTCCGACATCGACCTCGGCTTCGAACAATCGCTTTTCGGCGAGGACAACCACGTGCTCCATGATTCGCTGCTCCAATTAAAGGCGCCCTGTGGGACGAGTTTACCTTTTACGCCTCCGAATACATCAACGACGCCCTGTATTCGCTCGGAATACTTAAGTAACCTCCGGAACCCTCAAATTATTCCCTCGACCCCTTTTTTTCCTTTTTTTTCTGTTCTTTATTTCGTTCTTTTTTTCGTTTTTGCCTCCTTATTTTTCTGTTTTCTACGATTTTTTCGCGTGCGTTCACGCGCCAGACTCAAGCTATCCTTTTCGTTCGCTTTAAATAGCTACATCGCAACGTATATACGAACCGCCAATAGAGAGGTTAAATTCCGTGATAAATTCCCTCGACGAGAAGACCATGGTATTGGAGCTCCTCAAAGAAGCGACGTGCGATTCGGTCATACACTGCCCTTACTGCAATATGACGATGGAACCCAACGCCGAACGGTGCCCCGACCGCTACAAGGCAAACTCCCTCCGAAAGCACGGCTACATATAGCTCAGACTCGAAAGAGAAGAAAGCGATTAATACTTTCGGGTTACAACTCTCACGGCTGGCTTTTCATGGGTATTAAAAAAAGAAAAGGAAAGGGCCAGCGAGTCCGAACCTTTTATAAAAAGGAGGAGAGAATTGCGGACAACTTTCCGCAATAGAGGGCTTAATCGAAAAAGACGAAGTGACTTTTTCCGAAATCCAATGTATGTCCAGACTAGCTAAGCAAATAAATTTGCTTTAAATCAAAGTGATTGGTTCCTTTCCTTTATTTCTTAGGAAATAATGATTAATAGTCATTTATAATCGTTTTTAATATTTTCTATATTTCGTGTTAGTGCTACAAACAAAAATTGAAGATCTGCTACATAACTATTTGATTTAGGTTAACCTAATAGAGAATAGATATTCATGAAACGAACTTTAGAAAGAAAAAGTACTTAATGAAATTTGATTGGATCTTACAAAATTAAGATGAAATGTATTTCAGTAAAAGGAAGGGAAGTTTTTCTGGGAGATAACCAACTAACTAAAATTTTTCATTAGCCTTTGTATAGTTCCTACGCAAAATTTTCTGAGATGTGTGAAGAATAATTATTTTTAATAGTGATTATCTCTATGGTTAAAAATGTAATATCGAATTACTCCCCTTTTTCCTCTTTATTATGTAGGAATAGGGTTCATATCTTTTGCCCAATTTGCGATTTTGGATAAAAATCTTTTAACTTTAGCTTTATTTGTTTTATCGATTCCATTTATTAAGGTATGCGCTCGATTTAACAATTGTTTATCGGTAACTTCGCGTATGGGATCATGTTCGATAGCAATAGAAAGAGCAGCTCGAGTAATAAATTTCTTTACCTTTCCAACATTTAATTCAATTATACCATTTATCGACAATGATGGATCTGGTAAATGACTCAATGTAAATGAAGGAGTGGCGTATTTACTCCAATCCACAGACAAACCTTTTTCTGCCTGGGAGGTGATAAAGAAGTTGGGATAGATACGGGACAAATCAGGCCAATTATTCCAAAGAACCTTGTGGACACCCCTATAAAGAAAATGTTCGCTTAACTAGTTATAAATCGGCTCTTTCTCCCAAGTTAAAGGATTTTCTTTAACCATTCGCTCACCACAACGCACGCAATCTCACGATTAATTCGAACATCAAGTTCATGTTTAGGGCTTCCTATTTTTTCACCATACATATGAATTAATGCTTCGGGGTCGGGTGGAAAATTTATTAATAACTCGAATAAATCGGTTTCCCAATCAATATCTAGACTTCCATCTGTATTGGGCAACACTAAAGGAAATGGAACGTTTAGACCTTCAGCGTGTAGGTTGACATAAATTAAAAATAAAAAGTCAACTAAATCTTGCCACAAAGACTCTCCAAAATTTTTCGCTCCTTGTCCGTCCCAGTTATCTGGCAGATATATTGTATCATCTTTAAATTTTTTTAGAGCTCGATTCAAATTTTTCTTAATCTTATCCTTAGTAGACTGAAGAAGACGGTTATTTGATTCTTTACTCGACTTTATTAATCGAGTGATAAGGTCGGAGATTGTTTCGTTCGAATGTTTTAATTCACTGAGTCCATCGAAAATTTTTTCTGGGATCTCTATTGATTTATAAGTCATATTTAAATAATTAGTATCAATTCGAGAATATATTTATTTTGAATATCCAATTTATTTAAAACTTCGAGGGAATTTATATTTAAAAAATAAATTAGAAATAAAGAAAAAAAATTTTACATTCTTTTGAATTCGTGATTAGGAATAATAGATACCAGGGATGATCTTTGCGTATGAATCTGAAGACTTATCAGAGAAGAAATTAGGTAAAATCTGCATAGTCTTTTTGATTTTATTTTTGTACTTCATTCTTAATTCTTCGTTAAGTTTTGCATCGTTCCTTCGCATGGTTTTTCGAGAGTTGCGTAAAATTCTTTATTCTTTACGTCGATCATGACTCCAAATCCCGTGGAGATTTCTTCTCCATGATTACAAAACGTAAATTCGGAAGGTTCGTTATCGGGTCCGTGGCTACTTTGTATTTCCTTATTCAAAAAATTCAGAGATATTTGGTGGGGAGCTTGATTCTTTAAAATCTCGAGAGCGTTTTTATACCGTAGGATTGAAGTCTTATGGACGGATTTACCTTGAAAGCTTGCCGCTGCGTTTTCGGTATAAACTGCGTTGCGAGGAATTTCGAGTTCTCTCATTTCTGAGGTAAGATAATGGTTGGTACAAATTAAATAAGATTTCTCACCGTCGTCACCTTGCCTTCGAACTTCGATACGATCGGGACCTACCTCTAACACTGCTAAATCTCCGTTTAAATCAGCTACCATTATATTTGCTCCTCCCAATCGAGGATATTTCTTAAGGTAAGACACAGTTTCTTCCACGGTCGAGCATGTTTCCAGAGCGCCCCGTATAAGAATCATAGCAGATGCCCCTTTATCTCCAATATTTTTAGGGTAAGCATAATTATAGACGATTGAGAGTCCTTTTTCGTTGATCCCGTTATTAATTCCAATTAACCCCGATACTCCGGAACCGATTGTCGAGAACTTATTATCCTCTGAAGGAACGAGTTTGCGGAAAATAGTAAACTCACCTAAAAATTCGGGTCCATCCCAATTTTTGATCATCAATACTCCACTAGTGGAGGATTTCTTAGCGGCGATTCCCACTGCGCTACAATTATTTAAGGATGGAACGGCGTTCTCGCCTACCGTGTAATTAGAAATTTGGGTTCCAATAGCGTCAATTGCTTGTAAAAAAAGGATTTTACTCATCGCTAACCCCGATCCATCGCTTAATCCTTCCAAAAAAGCCCATTGAGAGGGAAAATATTCTTTTATCGGCTCTTTAATTTTTTTAGAAAGGACGAGATTAGCTAATTTTCTATAAAGAAATTTAGGAATAAGAAAGGGTTTCGACGCTAAAAACTCCTCTGAACTCGTAAGCGCATCGTATAACTGGCGTATTTGCAAGCGGAAGTGAGTACCTTGTTGCTTCCCCATCTCGTATTCTCCGCCTTCTAATTTAAAAACTTCAATTGGTTTGGTCATATTGTCCACGCACCTTGCGCTTAATATTATCTTGTTAAAGTATCTATGTGAGAATGGGTTTAGTTTTTTTTATACTTTATTAAATAATAGTATTGAGCAACAACTTTTTCCTACAAAACATGGACGACGATATTTTTTCTATCCTTAAAAGAGAATCGTAGAGCTATTTACCTTCAAACCATCAAAACA
>WJKD01000421.1 GCA_014729315.1 Promethearchaeota archaeon
AAAATAAAAGCTATCTCTGATTATCAATTCGGACCTGAAATTACTGATGTTCTTTTTGCGAACCCTAAAAAAATTTCAATTTTAAAATCAAAAAATACGGGTAAAATAAAATATATTCGCTACGATAGTGAGCATTTACTCACATTAAGACCCTCTAACGGCCTCTTTACTATAAATTTTCAAGCAGCCAGTTTAATTAGAACGCATTGCGCACCTCCAAAATTGAGAGCCATCGTGTTAACCGAGATTTCAGAATTCATAAAACAAGGAAGGAATGTGTTTTGTAAACATGTAATAGACATCGATAAAAATTTAAGACCTCTAGATGAGGTAATTATTGTAAATCAAGAAGATGAATTATTGGCAATCGGAAAACTAAAAATCCCCGTATTGTACGTAAAATCTTTTGATCGTGGGGTTGCAATTAAAGTGAGAAAAGGAATTAACTCAAAAATTTAATAATTGTAATTAATTTTATAAAGATGAGTACTATACTATAGTGAGATAATATGAAACTTCCTAAGGAAATACAGAAAAAAAAGAAAAACAAACCTAAAAGACCTTCGCCTGTACAAAAAAGAGGGGGATCCCAAGCGTTTGGCTCAAGGCAAATGCGCAGAAAAATGCAAGCTCAAGGTATTGACATGGATCAAATCGATGCTACGCGAGTGATAATCGAGGGAACGGAAAAAACGCTGATTATTGAACAACCCGAGGTTGTTTTGATGAAACAAGCAGGACAAGAGATTTATCAAGTAATTGGAACTGCTGAAGAGCAAAGTTCGGAAGAAGTATCAATAGGTATAGCTGAGGAAGAAGAGTTAGAACCAATCGAAGAATCAGAGTTAAAACCCACAATTACTGAAAACGACATTATGCTCGTTGCAGCACAGGCTAGCGTGGATAAGAAAGAAGCAGAAGCAGTTTTAATTGACTGTAATGGAGATATTGCGAAGGCAATTATGATGTTAAAAAATCGCCCTTAACCCATTTTGATTTTTTTAAATAAAATTGTTAATTAATAATAAACAAAAAATAAGAATTATAACACATTAGTTCAATTATGTCTAAAACAAAGAAAGAACGAGCGGATCGCTCCACGACCACGATATCTGAGAAAGATATCGCATTTGAAAAACTAATTCAGTATGCGGGAGTAATGTTTTTAATTAGTTTGTCAATATTCATGCTATATTACTTGATCGTTGACGTTATTTTAAATACTGTGGAAATTGAAATTGGATCTATGCAATTTTCATTTATCATATTTACTGGAATTTCAGCAACACTTTGTTTTGCGTTATCCACGAAAATTAAAAAAAATAGAGAAATCAAAAGAAAGATTTTTATAGACTGGCTTGTTGCCGAATTTCTGTTTTGTATGTTTGCTATTTTTTCGGTAGCGGTTTATCAGTGGTAGCTTATACCCTTCTCTTTTTTTTATAACACTTCTAATTTACATGTAATCTTCTCTGGCGGGCGAGAAAACTTCAATTACTTCAGCAGTTTCAAGTATTTTCGCCCCGTGCTTCTCAGACGAATCAAACACATAGCTGTCTCCTTCTCTTGCGATAAATTTATCCCGTGAGTCAGTTTCAAATTTTATTTTACCCTTAATTACATAGCCAATTTGATGAGCTTCGTGATTATGAAGCGGAATTTCGGAACCTTTTTCAAGGATAAAATGACATAACATTACATCATTGTTATAAGTTAAAGTTTTTCGAAAAATACCTTTCAAGGGATTTACAGCTTCTACGTCTTCTTTATTTTTTGGACCTTTAATCATTTTGAACAATTATTCTAGTTTTTTTTGTTTAAATATATTCATTATCATTTTCAATAAAACTTTGGTGAAAATATAGTTTAGCGATGAAGGCAAAGCAACGACAAAATTACAGTTTTATAGAATTCAGAAAACTGGCTAAGGGTATTGATTATTTTTCTATGAAAATAATAATAATAAACGAATAAAACTTAGAAATTTGTTATTATCGAGTCAACATCAGCATGGAGAATAAATTTAAAACGGAGCAACGAATAAATTTTAATATTTAGAAAACGAAAATATTGTTACATCGATCCAGTTTAGGCGACAATATTGAATTTTATCCAATTGAATATTTGTGAAAGTGGAACGACAAAATTCTTAAAAAAAATAAGGATATGAATAGAATAAAATAAAAAGATTAAAAATGGAATTGAGTCTATATGACCATAATTCATAAGTCAAACTTAAACCAAGGAAAGGAAGAAAAGGGGCTGACAAAAAATTATTTAAAAAATCTTCTTCCAAAAGTATTTAGATCGGAAGGAGATGTTGAAAATTTTCATCCTTCTAAAATTGAAGAGAGTATTATTAAAGAAACGGGATTAGACGAAAAAACTGCGAATCGTTTGACAGAAAAAGTAGTGAGAAGGATCATTTCCTCAGGAATCACATTTCTTTCCGGACCGCATATTAGAGAAATTGTGTGTTCCGTGCTGTCGGAACAACATTTTGAAGATAAAAGAAAACTTTACACGAGAATAGGAATGCCGTTAATGGATTACGAGGCGATTTTAGAAAAAGGTGTAAAAGAAAACGCAAATCAAGATCGGAATCCGGAAAGCATCCATCACTGGGCTGCAAATCGCATATCGGAAGAATATGCTCTTTTGCGTATTCTCGATTCGGAAGAATCAAAAGCACATCTATACGGCGATATTCACATTCACATGCTCCGATACTTCGATTTGCGTCCGTTTTGTGTTGATGGTAGTACTAAAATCCCAATACTTGATAAAAATGGTGTTTTACATTATACTCAAGCAAGAAATTTTGATATTTTTTTTAAACAGGATGAGGATTATGTTGATGTATCCAAAGAAAATTTGTTTTTTAATACTCCAAGTGGAATACAGCAATTAAAATACATCACAAGAAAAAAGGTTAAAGAAAGATTATATAGAATTGTTTCATCAAAAGGTAAAGAAATAATACTGAGTAAGGATCATAATGTAATGATATTTAACGAAAATGTTCCACAGGAGGTCCCAGTAAATAGGTTACAAATTGGAGATAAACTTAAAATCTTAAACTCTGAATTAATTCACAAAAATGTCAATGAAATTAATTTAATAACTGCATTAATTCAGGCATGTCCAATGGAACTTCTTGAAAACGTTTATGTAAAAAATCTTAGAGAAGATGTATTAATAAAAAAGCAAGATTATTCATATTCATGGGAGGATGTATTTCATAAGGCAGAAATACTTAACTATCCAAGGAGTTGGGAAAGAGGAAGTATTCCAATCCTTCAAGCTGTTAATTTAATTAACGAATATTCAATCGATCTAACTAATATTGAAATTGGTGTAATGGGTTCACCTTATTCATTACCAGCACTTTTTCCTCTCAACCCTCTTCTCTTAAGATTAATAGGGTATTTTCTTTCTGAAGGTAGTTATAATTATCAAGAAAATCTTAATTATAATTTGGTCTTATCAAGCAAGGATGATCGAATTTTAGATGATATGAAAAGATGTATTGAAGACTCATTCAATACTTATATCACCCCTAGCTTTATTCCAGATAAAACTCCACAAATCATATTTGGGGGAAAAATTATTTATTTGTTATTTAGATATGTTTTTGGAATCAACCCTCTAAGTGAAAACAAGTCTTTAAATGACCTTTTCTATAATCTTTCTGATGTAAATCTGAAGTTTCTCTTAACAGGATTATATAGTGGAGATGGACATATCGTCTACAGACCACACAAATCCGATTGTAGCATTACTTACACTTCCAAATCAAAATCTTTAATAGACTATTTAAGTCTAATAATGGCAACTCACGATATTCGTTTTTCAATCAAGAAAGAATATTATGAATACAAAATTGACGAATATCAAGGTGAAGGTCTCAAATATCGAATTCATGTCTATGGACATAAGAATATAAGTCGTTTTTATTCTTTAATGTCATTTAAACAACAGGAAAAACAAGAGAAATTGGAAACTTTCCTTAGTAAACATCAACCTACTTATTCAGAATCTGATTTACCATTTGAATTTGTTCAAGAAATCAATCTAGTAAATCCCTCTCATCTATTTGTATATGATTTTACTCTTAAAGGAAATAGGAATTGGAAAGAGCATACTTTCTATGCTGAAAATATTTTAATTCATAATTGCCAAGAGTGGGATGCTCGCATGATATTAGAGCATGGATTACCGCCCGTTGATAGTTGGGCGCATTGTAGCAAGTCGGGACCCGCCGGAAGCCTTCGAGTAGCAGTTACCCATTTAGCAAAATGGCTTGGGATTATTCAAGGCGAATTTTCAGGAGGGCAAGGATATGATTATATTACTACATTTTTAGCTCCCTATGCTCGGGGAATATCTAATAGAGAAATCGAACAATCGATGCAGTGTTTGATCTTTGAGACTAATCAGATATTTGCTGCAAGGGGGGGGCAAGTGCCTTTTACCTCTTTATCTTGTACGCCAACAGTTACGGAAGGGTTGTTAAATATTCCAGCCGTGGGACCGCACGGCAAAATCATCGGAACATACGGCGATTATAAAGAGGAGTGTCTCAAGCTTTTTGACGCCTTAACAGAGGTCTACATCAAAGGAGATCACAACGGAAAACTGTTTGCATTTCCAAAACACGAAATCAAAATCAAAAAAGAATGGTTAAAAGAATTTGAACCGTCCTATTTGAAAGTCGTGGAGGAAGCTGTGAAAATGGGATCGCCGTATTTTCTGAATATGTGTCCGGAGTGGATGCCTGACGAAATTCATAGCCAATGTTGTAGGAAGTTTCTGAGTGGAAACGAGATCATCAGTAGATGCGTTTTAGATCCTGAGAAACGAAAAAAAGCGAATATATGGGAAAATTACGTTACTATCGGCTCGCTTCAAAGCGTTAGTTTGAACCTTCCTCGATACGCGTATATGTCCAATAACGAAGACGAGTATTTTAATGAGTTAGACGAGAAAATGGAATTATGCGCCTGCATATTGATTAAAAAGTGGAAATTAATGGAAAGGAGGTTAAAATCTGGTCATCTTCCCCTTTGTAGTGGTAAGATTAAAGGAAAGCCAATTTTTAACATAAACGACCAGAACCTTTCGGTCGGGTTTACGGGGTTAAACGAAGCTGTGAAAAGCTTAACTGGGGACGAACTTCACGAAAATAATAACGCTTATAACTTAGGAAAGAAAATTCTAAATTTTATGGTGGCAAAATGTAACACGATGACGGAAAGGGAGGGTTATTCCTTTTCGCTATGGGAACAACCTTCCGAATCCACGAGTAATCGTTTAGCTAAATTAGATTTGAAACATTTTCCTAAGAAAGCGATTCCTCAGTCATCTGGTAATTCTGCTTACTATACGAACTCAGATCATATTCGCTACGACGCCAAAATTCCCTTATCAAAACGTATCCAATTACAAGGAAATTATCATCCTATAGTAAACGGCGGTGTGATCACGCACATTTGGTTAGGGGAGCAACAGCCTGATATTGAAGGTTTATGGGAACTTACGAAAAACATTTGTCTTAACACCAACACAGCGTATTTCGCGTACACCACAGACTTTACGTATTGTCCATTCTGCCGAAAGATGTTTCGAGGTGGGCAATGGAAGTGTCCTGAATGTAATTCTCCAGAAGTTAAGGTCTATTCTAGAATCACGGGGTATTACAGCGAGGTGGATCGATACAACGCGGGGAAAAGAGCAGAATGGGACGCTCGAAAAAGGGAGAACATCTCGCGTTAATTAAATTAATCAAAAATCCTAGAGTATTAAATTATTATGAAAATCGGTGGAATTATTGATATCTCAACAAAGGATGTTCCTAATAAAGTTTCTACGGTGATTTTTACATTCGGATGTAACTTTGCGTGTCCATTCTGTCACAACAAGCATTTACTCGCGAAAAATGGTGGAAAAGAACAGAATCTCGACCATTTGATAAAAATAGTGAATCAAAACAGATTAATTAACTGGGTCAGTATATCGGGAGGTGAACCTACTCTTCAAGCGGATTTAGAAGATTTATGTAAGAGATTGAAGGAATCAGGCAAATTCGTTAGCCTTGACACCAACGGATCGAAACCAGAGATAATAAAAAAACTCTTACCTTATCTGGATCGGGTAGCGATGGATGTAAAAACACCCTTTAGTAGTAATCGAATAGAAGAGATAATTGGAAAGCAAATTAACATTAATTCAATCGTTGAATCTTTTACCATCTTAAACGAGCACCCTCAAATAGACTTTGAAATAAGAACCACCTTCGTCAAAAAGCTCTTAAAATCCAAAGAAGTTCGCGAGATTATCCGTTTTTTAATAAAAAAAAGATTTAGAGGAAATTATGTTTTGCAGCAATATCAGTTCTCTGAACATATTGATTCTCGATATAAAAATAAATTTGAACAGCCTTCTCACGAGTTATTATTAAAAATAATTGAACCGTATACAATGATGGATCTTTCATTTAATATTTTCGTGAGAGACGAAGTGGATGGTTATTTTAATTGTCGCACATTACTAAAGGCTTCTCCGCAAATTTAGTGGGTTTTGGTGTTTTTTTTTAGGGATTTTTGATTATACTCTTTTACTGTTTACACAATTGAATTAATAAATTCTATGGGGTTCAATTTATTTAAACAAACTAATATTAAATTTTATCATGCATCAAGAGATAACCTTAAAAGATTTTCAAGATAAAATTGACCATTGGATCAAAAAACACGGAGGTTATTGGTCTCCCTTATCTATGATGG
>WJKD01000422.1 GCA_014729315.1 Promethearchaeota archaeon
GCATATAATATCCCGTAAACGCTTTCAGTTCGATCTCAATTCCTAAATAATCCAAAATTTCAGAAATGTTAGGAATTATTTGGCAAGTGTCGAAAATAAAACCTTTTCGATCGTAGGAAGTTACATAACCTCCCGTTTTGGGATTTTTCTCGATAATCAATACTGGTTCTTTAATCACATCGTGATTTAGCGCCCACGTAATTCCCGTACTTAATCCCGTAATACCACCGCCGACGATAATCATAGATTTTTTGGTCTTTTGTTTTAAATCGCTCAAAGTAAACACACTTTTCAAATTTTTCTTTTTATTAATTATTGTATTTCTAAATAATACTTCTAAACAATTTATTATAAATAACTATCTTTAGAGTTAATTAAGAAATGTCTTTCGAAATGGGAAAAACTAAAGAAGAGTAAGTTTTCTAAAGCGTGAGATTTTTAAATCAAGATAGGAAACTGTTACTTTTTTAACAAGTAGTGTGATAGATTCCAGCGAACTTTTCTTCTGAAGCTAAAAGTGCATTAGTTTTTTCTAAAATATCGGGAGTGTTTGCTTTAATTATTTTAAGGCCGTCTTTTTTCTTCTTTTCTTCCAGCCAAGTTTTAGTCTCTTCGCTCATCGGTAAAACACCTGACTGACCCATCCCAATAAGTAATACTTTCGGATCGTCCTTAAGGACTTGTTCAAGTTCCCAAATAGAAAGTGATCTATGACATTTTATACGAGGTGAATGAGATTTATCACGTTTTTTTAAAGTTCCGTCTTTCAATAAATACACATCGTGTTTATACCTTTTACCATCAATGGTAATGCTTCCAAATCTCGTATTATCAAATTTCATTATAATCGCATCAACCATAAAACATATGTTAAGGTCTCCTTAGAAATTCTAATATTTAAAACTAATTATCATATCATAAGCATCTCTCGGGGATAAGTTAATAATTTCACGAATGATGGAGGATTTCACGTGCTTTTTCAAAAATTTCAAAAGTAATCACTCCGGCGGGGCATTGTGTTTTACACTCGCCGCAGAGCGTGCATGTGTGAAGTATTTTGTTGATTATGGCGGAATTTACCGATAACAAATCCCCGAAGATCAACCCATTTAGAATGCTCAATCTTCCCCTTGGACTGAAAGCTTCCAGACGATACACTTTCTTAGAAACGCATGAAGGTGCACAAAGACCGCATCTCATACAGTTAAAAGTTAAGATCTTGTTCGGTTGATTTTCTAAAGTCCTTTTAGTTGGTGTTCTTGGTAATTCGGTAAGCAAACCTTTTCCTTGACCTGGGCTGAGAATCTCGTTCGGATCGAATAAGAGTTTGAGATCTTTCATTAGATTAACAACTGTTTCAGGATGTTCTGAAGCTAAATAAGGTGTTTTCACTTTTCCGATTCCGTGTTCGCCTGTTAAAGACCCTCCAATTGGTAAAATGATTACATTATACAAATAATCCATCGCTTTTTGAAAGTCTTTCACGTCTTTAGGGTTGTTTTCGTTGAAGAGGAATTTAGGATGTAGATTGCCCTCCATATGACAAGTAATACCCACTGAGAGGTTTGAAGACCCAATCTTTTTGGGAATCTTTTTAATTTTTTTAACTGTAGCTGAGAATTCTGTAATAGGAATTGAGCAGTCTTCGGTACAAGTAAAAGATTTAATTCTTGACGTAGCGGGAAGGCTCGCCTTTCTCGCTTTAATTAAGATGTCTCTTTCTTCGTCTGTTTCAGCAACTTTATAAAATCTTGGTTCCTTGTTCTTGAAAATTTCGAACAATAGTGAAAAATCGTGATCTACTTGACTTGTATCTCGGCCATCAACTTCAGCAATTAATACATAACCAACGGGGTAATTTTTGTATTCATCACCTAAATAATCGTAAACTACCCTGATTACGACATCGTCTATAAATTCTAACATATTAGGAACAATTCCCCGCTTCCTAAGTTCAATAACTGCCTCGCTTACCTTTTCTAATTGGTCGTAGACAAAAAAACCTAATTTACGAAACTTGGGTAAAGGTCGAATTCTTAAACCTACTTTTGTAATTACTCCTAAAGTACCTTCAGAGCCCACAATGAGATCTTTCATATTGTAGGAAGAAACAGATTTCAACACTTTGGCGCCAAGCCGCAGAATCTCTCCGTTTGGAAGTATAACTTCTAAAGTAAGCACATAATCTTTAGTGACCCCATATTTAAACGCTTGAACACCCCCGGCATTTGTAGCAACCATCCCTCCTATGGTGCAGATCGAGCTCGAACCGGGATCAGGAGGAAAAAAATAACCATAGGGTTTTAAATCCTCATTTAAATCGTCGCAAATTACGCCGGGTTCAACTTCAACCATATTATTCACGATGTCAACGGAAAGGATATCGTCCATTTGAGATAAATCTAGCATAACCCCTCCGTGAGAGGTTAGATGTCCTGCTGATAAACTTGTCCCACTTCCTCTAGGAGTCACGGCAATTTTTTCTTTATTTGCTAATCGTAAAATCTTTGAAACTTGATCCGTTGATTGAGCAATTATTACCAAATCTGGAACCCAATTTTTTTCAAATATGGTCGGACCAAACGCATATGTCCATCTTATTGCGTATTCTGAAATGCAATTTTGTTCTCCTACGATTTTTTTGAATTTTTCGAGCAATGCTTTAGAAATTTTATTATATTTCATGCTTCAATGACATCTAAATTTACGATAATCCGAGATTATAACTTCTTCTATTGAGTAAAGATAATAATTTGTTAATTTTCAAAATTAGTATTATTTTTCTCAATTGGTCCTTTTAGAGTATTTTTGATCACTGTGAATTCGTTCATTATTTTTATGTTATTTTCTTAAAGAGTTAATTATTTATTTCATAAAATCCATAGATTTTACTTAAACATAAATAATTATAATGGCGAACTTTATGGGAAAAATTTTGCGAATCAATTTAACCTCAAAAGAAATTACTATTGAATCTGTTCGAGAGGAAGATGAGACCAAATACATCGGAGGACCAGGAGTAGCGGCTGCTATATTTACTCGAGAAGTTTCTCCAGATGTCGACGCTTTCGATAAGCACAATTATCTGATATTCTCAGCAGGCCCATTGTGCGGAACTATGGTTCCATTCTGCGGTAGGCACTTTCTAATGGCTAAATCGCCGTTGACGGGTATAATAGGTGAATCTTCGGCGGGAGGATTTTTTGGAAGAGAAATGAGAGCAGCGGGATACGACCACATTATAATTACCGGTAAAAGCGAAAATCCTGTTTATTTGTGGATTAATGACGAGAATGTGGAAATTAGAGAAGCGGGTGATTTATGGGGTAAAGGTATTAAAGAATCAGAAAAAAAAATTCAAACCCTCGTTAACGAGAGTAAAGCAAAAGTAGCAGTAATTGGTCCAGCGGGAGAGAATTTAGTAAAATACGCGTGTATCATGAGCGAAGAGGATCATGCCGCTGGACGCTGTGGTATGGGCGCAGTAATGGGAAGCAAAAAGTTAAAAGGAATAGCTATCCGGGGAACAAATAAAATCTTAGCCTCAGATAAAGAGAAACTTAAAGAACCGGTAAATACTTTACGTGAAATGACAAAAAATAGTCCTATGGCACAAGTAATGAGCGAATTGGGCACATTGGTTCACATGGATAATTATGTTAGTGCAGGAGATGTACCAATAAAAAATTTTACAGAAAGTCGATGGAGAGGAACCAAGAAAATAGGGGCCTACGCCGTGAAAGAGAGAGGAGATGTTAAACATTATGGTTGTTTCAATTGCCCAGTAGCTTGCAGAGGCAAAATAAAATACAACGAAGAATGGGTGGAATGGCCAGAATACGAGGCTCTTGCTATGATTGGCTCTAATCTTTATGTTGACGACTTAGAAGAGATAATAAAATGGAATTTAATCGCGAACGATTTAGGATTAGATGTTATATCGTTAGGAAGTACAATTGCAGTCTTTTTAGAATCACTTGAAAGGGGATTATTAGATATTGATCCGGAAGAATTAGGATACGAAAAAGACCCAGAAAACCCAGAAAAATATAATATTTGGGGAGTGACAGAACCGATAGAAAAAATTATAAGGATGATCGGAGAACGTAAAGATATTGGCGATCGCCTCGCACTTGGAGTTAAGCAATTTTGTGAGAATTCAAAACTACCCGATGATTTAAACGTAACGGGGAAAGGACTTGAAGTTCCCGCTCACGAGCCGCGAGCAAATAATATGACTGCTTTAGACTACGCGACTACCTCAAGAGGAGCTTATCATTGTTTTGAACCACTTCACCTTTCCTTTGTAATGAATTTAAAAACAGACATCGGTCTTTCAGAAAGAATAGATCCATTCAGTACTGGAGAAGAACTGGTTTCTGCGGTAAAAAAAGTTCAAGACGCAAGTGAAGCTTTCATTGCCTGTGGAGGGTGTATATTTGGATTTCATATGACGAGTGCGGTTAAACCTTGGATTGACTCATTAAACTCAGTTGTTGGAAGTTCTTATAGCATTGAGGAATGGATGAAAGCGGGGGAAGAGATCTTTAACTTAAAGAGAAAATATAATTTACAATGTGGTATTACTAAAGAGGATGACACAGTGGGGTCTCGGTTTTTTACTCCCATTCCTAAAGGCGGTACTAAGAAGAATGTACCACCACTAGATTTATTAGTTCAAGATTACTATAAACTTAGAAAATGGGATGCAGAAGGGAGACCTCAATAACAACTTTTTTTTATTTCTATAAAATTAATTAAAGATATTATAACAAGCAATTTAGTCAATCAATTTTTAAACTTGAATGAGAATGGTTTTGTATGAATCAAACTTACAATTTTAAATGGTGGCAGAATACTATAGTTTATCAAATTTATCCTAGATCTTTTAAAGATAGCACAGGAAATGGAATAGGAGATTTAAGAGGCGTTATCTCTAAATTAGACTATGTGGTAGATTTAGGTATTGAAACTATATGGTTTAATCCCTTTTTTCCATCTCCTCAGCAAGATCACGGATACGACGTGTCAAATTATCGCGATATACATCCAACATATGGTACTATGAAAGATTTTGATGAATTAATTAGTAAAATACATAAACATAACTTAAAGATCGTTCTAGATTTAGTTATCAACCATACATCGATGAAACATCCCTGGTTCAAGGAATCTGCTTCAAGTAGGGACAATCCCAAGCGAGATTGGTATATCTGGCGAGATGGAAGGAAGCCGAATGGAAAAAAACCACCAAATAACTGGAAACAAAATGTGGGAGGGTCAGCTTGGACTTATTATGAAAATACCGATCAATGGGTTTATCACCATTTTTTACCTTTTTTGGTAGATTTAAACTACCGAAATCCCGATGTAAAGGAAGAAATGTTTAACATAATCAAGTTTTGGTTAGATAAAGGTGTAGATGGGTTTCGCTTGGACATCTTTCATTCTATTTACGAAGATAAAGACTTAAAAGACGACAAATTTTGTTTTAAGGTTTTTCCATCAGACGACAGTGTTGCTACTCTGTTTCGTTGTCATAAATACGATTTAAATTTGCCCGAAACCTATGATTTTGCGGTTGAACTCAGAACATTAATTGATTCTTACGACAATCCTAAAAGATTTCTTGTTGGTGAAGTATTTGGTTCTTTTAAAGATGTGATAAAGTATTACGGACCAAAAAATAACGGACTCAATTTAGTATTTCTATTCCAACTAACCTCTGCGATTTTATCGTTCAATCCACAGAAGATTCGGGAAATCTTAGTTAAGATTGAAAAACACTTACCTTACCCTTTTACGCCTACATGTGTATACGGAAATCATGATAGGACTAGATATATTACATTACTTGGAAATAATGAGGAAAAAGTTAAGCTCTTGGTGACTATGCAGTTGACTTTGCGCTCTGTTCCTTTCATTTATTACGGGGAAGAAATTGGATTGCCTAATACATGGTTTAAACTTAAAAATAGCAAGGATCCAATTGCCCAAAAATACGCAACCTTTCCAATCCCTCAAATTACAAAACTTTTAGGTGTGGTTTTATCAAGAGACGGGTGTCGTACTCCAATGCAGTGGTCTTCTGAGTCGAACGCCGGATTTTCAGATAATCCTAATGCCGAGCCATGGTTAAAAGTATCTGATTCTTATGAACAAGTGAATGTTGAAGCCCAACAGAATGATCCTCGTTCTTTATTGAATCATTATAAAAAATTGATAAAAATTCGTAAAGAAAATATTGAACTACAAATAGGAAATCTACGTTTTATAAATAATGAAAATCTTAAGGATAGAATCCTTGGATATGAAAGAATCTTTGATAAAAAATCGCTCTTTATCTACTTGAATTTCTCTAAAGAAAGTATTAAAATCAATTTGCCAATAGAAAGATATAGTATTCAGTTTAGGTCTTCGAAAATTATTGCAAATCCAGAAATACAACATGATAGTACTAGGATAAAATTATTTCCTTATGAAGGAATCATTTTAAAACTATTATAATCCAAAATGATTATTTTTTATGGTTACTTTATTGCTTTTCCTAGAATTACCA
>WJKD01000423.1 GCA_014729315.1 Promethearchaeota archaeon
ATTCACTATTCTGCATTTGGCTTCAATTGTATCAATTTTGATTTCAATATTTCCAAAATGTAGCGAATCCATTTCATCGTCACTCGGTTCTTCAACTTGAAGACATGCACCTTTTCCAAATCCTTTCAATGTTTTTTCCATCTCTAATTCGGTAATTTCATCATTCAATGTATCAAGATAAAATATTTTGAACGAAGACTCTATATCTCCAACTTGATTTGGCTGAAAGCATATATTAATGTTAATCGAATCCCCTATTTTTAGAGTGCATGGTAGTAGTTGAGAATTTTCCCATTTAAAGCTCGAGTTTCCAATATTAAAAGTATCTATATAACAATTCAAATTGCCTTCATTTTTCAGGTTTATAGTTTTACAATCAGATGTATTTTGAGATAGTGCATCAAAAAAAATTGTATCTATTTCCTTTCCTTCCAAAAAAGTATTCAACTTTGCGCTCTTGGCTGTTGCAAATAGTGAGCAAGTAACCAGTGGTACATTTTTATTATTTGCATTTAACCAACTATCCGTATAATCTACTGTTAAAGTGCATTCTTCATTCTCAACGATTTCTTCTGAATTAAACTCAACTAGGATTGAGTTACATTTTCCGGTATCAATTTTTATAGGGCATTCAATTATTTTAAATTTTGCATTATTTACAGATATATCTGACACCGATAAATTTAAATCTCCTTCATTGCATAATCTAACACTAGATGTGCACGATTTTGAAACATGTGTAATTAGAGGATCATTCTCACATTCCAAATTTGCCAGGGCACCAAATCCCACACCGTTTAAAGGTAATATGATACTGGGGGGCTCACAATCATATAACTTATCACGTAAATTAATAAAACTCGTCGAGCTTGTGCACTCGCCAATTTCAGTCGGAAGAAAAGTAACTTCAAATTTTGAATCTGATTTTTTCGGAATTATGAATGGTGACTCCGTCGGACTGATTTCAAAGGGACGCTCAGGTGTTACCAACTCACCATTTAAATCTAAGTTACCTGTATTCTTTAAGACGATCGTGTAAGAATCAGACGTTAAATTTACATGTGTTGATATTTTGTCTGGAAGTTTTGTGTAATCAAGAATCGGAAATGCTGACAATATAGTGCCTTTTAATACCACATCTACACTAGAAGGATCAAAAGAATTAGACAAACTTTCATAATTTAAAGTCAGGATTTCATTGTGAGTTTTTAGTAATTTTTTCTGTTTAAGCTTTATATTAACTTGCTTTGATTTATTTGCATTAATTCCCAAAGGAAAACTTTCCTCAACAGCAAAAACATCTAATTTTCCTGAATCACAGCCAACAATTTTGACATTAATATCACATCTATTTTCTATCGAAAATGAATCATCTTTAGGTAAATCTTTAAAATGATGGCGTCCAAAATCAAATGAGTCCGGAAGTTCGATAGGTTCATCGACACCTTCACCGGAGAGACTAATAATTAATGGCGCGCTATCGATCTTGTATTTATCTTGATAATTAATTATTAAGAATCCGTTATACTCTTTTTTAATTTGTGGAGAAAATTTTATATTATATTCTTGCACATTTTCTATCGTATCTCCGTTGTTAATTTTGCTATTCCCACAGTTAAATACAACTGGATCTTCAATAAAATCATGTCTTTTAATAGTAACATCAATATTCCCATTATTCGATAAGTTTAAATTCATCAATCTATATGATTTTATTGGAATTTTTCCAAAATCAATATGTCTCTGATTTGCTGCCAGCTTTCCCATTTCAGCATAACCTTCAAGGATAATCTCTTTTTGCTTTCCAGGGATTTGGTTACCGTTGCATACATAAAAATAGGCTATTGTTATATTTTGTGGAAGCTTACCTGTATCGCTTGGAGTAAATTTGATGATTAATGTATCATATTGACCAGCATTGCTCGACTCCTCGAAGTCTTTAACTATAGAAAACGGGTTTTGTAGTTGCTCCTTTATCGGATTAAAATTTAGCTCGCAATTGCCATAATTCTGCCAGGGTATTTTAATTTTTTTTGCCAGACCAACGCGTGTTGTACATTTAACTGTAATTTGATCAGCTCTATTTTCAGTACTATCAATGTCTAATTCGCCGTACATTGGTTCAGCAGTCATATTTATATTTATTGTGGTATCAATCAGATGTTTTTCATAGATATCAGTAACCTCTAATTTCAACGTATCATCAGCGTTTGTCAAATTATTTGTATCATAAATAAATGAAACTGGAATAAATCCTGAATTGCCAAAGAAATCATCAGTATTTCTGTCAATAATCAGCGGGAATTTCGTATCATTAATTTTGAATCTTTTAAGATTACTAGGTAAGGTATCTACGACAATTGGACTGAATTGATCAAAATTTGTAATAACGATTTTTTGGGTTGCTGTTTCAGATTCGCATATTGTACCAAATTCGAGTTCATCCGTATCAACTTTTATTTCACCAATAGGAAATGAATATTTATAGACCGAACTGCCGCCTGCCCCTAAAAACACGATATTAACACTATCAGAATGAATTGCGAATGTTTTATGCGTCTGATAGTTAGCATTAGGCAAAAAAGCATCAGCC
>WJKD01000424.1 GCA_014729315.1 Promethearchaeota archaeon
GGTTTGCTCCGCTTTCCCATCTCAAGAACTTGGAAACGCTGGAACTGTCCCATAATTGTATTAATCAATTTAAAATAAGTAAAGAGCCTCCCAATTTGAGATATATCAATTTGGATTATAACCAGATATACAAGCTTTCAAATATTCCTTCGGCAACCGAGGTTTCCTTCACCCACAATCATATTTGTGAGATAGATGTCTCACAAGGTTCACGGCGTTTAGAAAGTATTTTTCTTTCTCATAATGAAATTCGAAAAATATTATCTTTTCGAAACCTTTTCACTCTGAAATCTGTTAAGATGAACAAGTGTAAATTAACAAGTTTTGAAAATTTCTCTAATCTTCCTAATCTCAAATCAGTTGAGGCATTTGATAATTCGATCTCCTCCATTAGTGGACTTGACGAACTTTCAAATTGTTGTGAACTCTATCTCGGTTATTCGCCACAGTCTGATGTTAAGAAAAGGCTCGATAAGATATGTATAGATTTAAAAAAACATCGATTCAAATGTCATTTTGCATATGATTATGTTTATATACAAACGCCTCCTCCTGTATATGACATAAACGACTATTTAAGTGTAGAAGCTCCGTGCAACGAAGAAGACTTAATCGTAGGACCAAGGGTGTTCGTTGGGGGTAAACCCATCTTACAATGTGCTGGATTATTCTTGAAAATTCCTATAAATAATAACTCCGAGAAATCGCAGAATATTAAGTCTATTGATGATGCAGCTGAATTATATATCGACGAGGGAAACCCTAGATATGATTTAGATATCTCTCCAAAGACCTATTTCTGGGCACATTGTAGCAATCTTCAAGCTTGGGCGGAGCACGACTACAATACTACCTTGCTCCATCGCAATATAGCATTCCCACTACTTAAAAAACTTTTTGAAGCAGGCGACCCAATAGCCCTTCGCGTGTTTAAAGAGGAAATCGCAAAAAGATACATAAGTGGGAGTCACATAGTGCAAACCTTTTTGAAAAAGGAAGGATATTTGGACTTGCTGACAAAAGACGAACTTGATGCAATAAAAATTTAGGTCATGACATTATAATACTTCTAATGAATTAGATTATTTCTACCAAATAAAAGAAAATATGCAATTATCTTATGAGTATGTGAATTTAAATTTGGGATTCAGTATCAATGGAAATTCGTTAGAAAAACTTTTTACAGTACTAAATCTACCACTCCTACCTCACCGTTATAAGATTGGGGGTTAAGTTGTCTTTTTAAGATATTCTTCACTTGTCAACATCTACGATTTGTTGACTATTTGTTTTATATCAAGTTTTTGAAACGACTTTAGATGTAAGCCCCATTTTCAGATTCTTTCCTACATTTAAATTTGCAAAGATAGACGATAAAAGAATAATCGAGAAAGAATTATTCTCCAAATACGATATAATTTTTGGCATAGAATCCATTAGTTAATAGATTATATCTTTGTTAAACTATCTTTTAAATTTTTAAAACACCATAGAAAAATATATATTTCATCCAGTTTTAATTGCACTAAAACCAATATTAAAGTATAATAATTAAGGTGAAAAATTTTTGAAACGAATATCCATAAACGGCTTCGGGAGAATTGGTCGAAATTTTTTCCGAGCGGCGTGGGGAAACCCAGACCTCGAGATTGTATCTATTAACGACTTATTTGAACCAAAATTTTTAGCATATGTTCTAAAATATGATACGGTATTTGGAAGATTTAAAGGTACTGTAGAAGCTAAAGAAAAATCTTTAGTAATCGATGGAAAGGAAATACCTGTGACTGCCGAAAGAGATCCAGCGAACCTACCGCATGGAGCAAATAATATCGATATAGCTCTTGAATCCACTGGTTTTTTTACTGGACGAGAAGGCGCATCTAAACATTTAACTGCGGGAGCAAAGCGAGTCTTAATTAGTGCTCCAGCCACAGATCCAGATATTACTGTTGTGTTGGGATGTAATGACGAGAAGCTTACTGACGAGCATAAAATTATCAGTAACGCAAGTTGTACGACCAATTGTCTAGGTCCTGTTGTAAAGGTTTTAAGAGATAACTTTGGCATCGAACAAGGTATCATGACTACTATTCACTCATATACCGGCGATCAGAAACCTGTCGATACAGCTCGAGCGGGAGCCCCTATTAAGATGACACGGGGAAGAGCTTGTGCCGCTAACATGGTTCCCACCTCTACGGGAGCCGCAGCAGCTATTGGATTAGTCTTTCCAGAATTAAATGGAAAATTAGACGGAATTGCAATGAGAGTTCCTACACCAGATGGAAGCGTAGTTGATTTAAAAGCATATTTAGGAA
>WJKD01000425.1 GCA_014729315.1 Promethearchaeota archaeon
CCATCAAAGAAGTTACCACATCAAAATAATGCTTTCAAAATTAAACCAAGAAATGTCAATAAAAATATGGCAAACATATTTTCGAAGAGACAACGAACCATCCATTTTTCCAAAAACTGTTTCGCTGTTTTTCTGGCGCGGGACCTGTCACTGGATATTTGGTGGCGCGAGAATTCTAGTATTCTTTTTGAGAATCAAAAACAAAATATCAGTTGAATGCCTGAATCACATAGCTCTTTAATACCCCGGCATGACCGGCTGAACCCGGCTTTTTTAAATTCTCACCAAAGCCGGGCTTTCGCCAGCGTCCGCAGAGAATCTATCGAATCAACGTCACTTTTTTCGTTCGAATCGTGTTCTTCGCTTCGATGCGAACGATATAAACGCCGGATGCAACAGGCTGATAGGAGTCATTCATACCATCCCACAGGATGGTGTGCAATCCGTTTTGTTGATAGCCATCGTATAATGTTCGGACTCTTCTGCCAAGCAGATCCACGATATGAATGCGAATATGCTCGGAAGTGGGAAGCGCGTACCGAATGTGCGTCGCAGGATTAAATGGATTGGGGTAATTCTGATAAAGCTGAAAATTTTCCGGCTTCGAAGCCTCCTGAACATCGCCAACAGTCGTCGGATTTAGCTGGAGCTTGAGGATACGACAATGTGTGTTTTCATAATTGTCCCAAATTTCAGAGCACACGGTTCCGATAGTAATAAGTGATTCACCGTCACTTGCTAAGTTCGCTCGCAGATTTGCGTCTGGAGGGAACCAATCTGTTTCATAGCTTTTAATGATGGAACCATTATCAGGATCAATGTTCAGTATATCCACTTTTTCGAATCTGCCATCGAACAAAAAATCGGGATTTCGATAGCGCGATGTCGCCCATAATGAATTTTGATACCAGGCTAAATCTTCGAAATTATAGACAGAATTATCCGGAAAATGAAAGTGTGCAATTAATTCTCCACTCAAATTGAATTTTCGAATGTCATTGCTCAAATCCCCTGTCGACGTTGATGAATCTCTGCCGCTGACATAGATATATTTTCCGTCACAGGCAATCCCGGCAACATCATCCATGTTAATGTCCCAATTCTCCAGAATTTTGAGACTATCATCCATACGTTGAAATAGCGTAACATGTCCCGGATACAAGCCCGCCCATTTATGAGCAACCCAGATCGAATCGTTGCGTGCGTAGATATCGTAGTATATTTTAAATGAATTCTGCCAGTAATCGGCAAAATTAATAACATCTGATCCGCCCCATTCTTTTATAAGAGGTATAACTTTATCATTCTTATCCGCTGCTGACGTAAATGCGGAATGCCCATGAGTAAACCACATCGTATTACTTACAGGATTATACCCCAATCCGTGAAGACCTTCAATGGAGGGCGGGGTTACGGGACAATATGCCCAGTCGATGATCTTAAAATCACCCCACTGTGTTTTGGGTAATTCGGGAACCGGCGCAGGTGCAGGAATATCAAATTTATAAAATATCAGTTTTCCGTTCCACGAGTCCCATTGCAAGCTCCAGAGACAATTATCGCCGATTGTCAATCCAATGTGCCAGGGATTATCCGCACATCCCCATCCCCAATCGTTTGTGACATATCCTGTTTCGATATCCACAGTAAAAACATTAGTCCAGGTGTCAAATTGTGATCTGCCATCTCCGATTTTATAGATATTTCCATCTAGCAATGCGATATTCGGGCAATGACACCCATACCAGGCATTTGGATACTGTATGATGACATTTCCGCTTCGATCAATTTTATAAATCGTGTTTGCAGCGGATTCATAAATCCAGAAATACTTGTGTTCTTTAACCACCGAGCTTACAGGCACAACAGTGCGGCTGAAATTCGGCAGGGGAATTGTGACGCCTAATTCATTACCAAGTGTATCGACAGCAAAAAGCCCCTGTCGTGGTTTTTTTCCACCCCAATCATTATCCCCGGATACCCAGATTGTATCAGAATCAAAATATATTGCATCATTGATTCTGTAAAACGAAGATTGCTTTACACTAATGGTTTTCAATATATTTCCCAATGTATCAATTTTGAAAACATAGCCCCAATGAGTCAGCAGCCAGAAATTTCCTCGGCTATAGGAGAATGATTCTACTGAGCCGTAATTCGACCAAAAATCCACGCCGAGATTCACTTCGACGGTCTTTTTCTCATTAAAAATTGATTGTGAGGATAATTCAAGATTAAGACATAGAGTGAAAGCGAACGCGACAACAAAATATCGGATTTTCATTTTAAAATCTCCTATTAAGTTTGCGTAGCTAATCGACAATGTTTGATGACTTTGACGATGTTTTCAATGAGTCAAAAAAGGAGCCTCGATGAAAATGAATATATGCAATTTTCAGGAATATTGCAAATAATTTTAATGTTTTCCGTGAAAGAGTTTACTGTATTTCATTTCTGAAATTATATAGATAGAACAAATTAGCAGTCCTGCAATATGTAGTGGATCTGAACGTAACTTTTTAATAACTCGGGATGTCAAACTAAGCCCGGCTTCTTCATCAAAACTCACCATCGCCGGGCTTAGCCAACGTCCGCACATAATCTATCGAATCAACGTCACTTTTTTCGTTCGAATCGTGTTCTTCGCTTCGATGCGAACGATATAAACGCCGGATGCAACAGGCTGATAAGAGTCGTTCATACCATCCCACAGGAGGGTGTGCAATCCGTTTTGTTGATAGCCTTCGTATAATGTTCGCACTCTTCTGCCAAGCAGATCCACGATATGAATGCGAAGATGCTCGGAAGTGGGAAGTGTGTACCGGATGTGCGTCGCAGGATTAAATGGATTGGGGTAATTCGATATGATTTCAAAATGATTCGACTTGGAAATGTTGTCCCGGCTTTTAACCGAGGTGGGTATGGTTCCGGAAA
>WJKD01000426.1 GCA_014729315.1 Promethearchaeota archaeon
GAATTTGATAAAAAGAATAAAGATCAAATATCAAGTGAGAATTTCTATTTAACCTATAAGGAAAAAAAATTAGACGATAGTACAAAATCACGAAAGGAACTTGAGTTAAAAGTAGAAGATGGCAGCTTATTAGCAGAAATATTTAAGAAACTGGGATTTAGGGAAGTATTTACTGTTAAGAAAGAACGAGAACTTTATGAATTTGATTATAATGGTAGTAAGATTGAAGCATTACTTGACTATATTCCTATTTTAAAGCAGAATTTTATTGAAGTAGAAATGATCACGAGTTCTGAAAATGAATTAGCTCAAATTCGAAACATATTATTTGAATTCTTAAACGAATTTGGAATTAAAAAAAAAAATAAATCTTTAATCTTATTCGATTTTGAAAAGATAATTTCCATATTTTGTTATTGAAACCGAGCTATCGGGCGGAATGACAATAGTTGTGATCGGTTCTTCAATTATGGCGGAACCGTTTATTTCATTACCGAAAAGTAGCTTTTTTCCATCGTAAGTTAAAACTTCGGTAAATCCTTTAACTTCTCTAAAGAACGCCTTCCTTTTTCCTTTTAATGCATCTGAAGGATCCTCATTAGCTTGAGGGAGTTCGCTCACATTAAACTCTGGCGTAATCCCAATCGCTCTTACACGCCATCCTGTAAATTCTAATCTAGAATCAGGATCTTTATTTGCGTAGTATCGAAAATGAGTATCGTGAAAGTCGTTAATTATATCGCCTAAATTTTCTTTATTTAGAACCTTCGATCTTAAAGGAACATTAAGACTATGCACTTGGTTAGGATATTTTGCTTCCATAAAATATTTGAGGTTTCTCTTATCTTGTTCGATTTTTGCTCTGTCTAAAAAATTAATCGCATCTGTCTTTAATTCTTCAATGACATTATTAACAGCTTCAAAATTAAACGATGTACTTATTGTAATTAACGTTTTTCTAAAATCCTGTTTAATATCAGATATGAGCCCTCCATAAGAGCATAAAACCCCCGCAGTTTTAGGAATGATAATCTCCTTTACACCAAGCTCTCGTGCTATTTCAGCAGCGTGCATCCCATAAGCACCGCCTCCACATATCATAATTGATTCACGAGGATCGACTCCTCTTTTTATAGACAGATCTCTGAGAGCTAAAAGCATATCATAATTAATAGTAGTATAAATACGGCTTGCTGCTTCAATTACGTCGATACCGAGATTTTTAGAGATCTTACTTTTTATTACTTGTTCTGACTTATCAGAATAGATCTTCATTTGACCTCCTAAGAAATATTCTGGATCTAAATATCCTAATAACAAATTCGCATCTGTCACAGTGGGATTTTCGCCACCTAAGCCATAGCATGCTGGTCCAGGGTCCGCCCCAGAACTCATCGGACCTACGTGAAGATAATTAGCATTGTCAATCCACGCAATACTTCCTCCTCCAGCACCAACACTCTCTACATCAACCTTAGCGATACCTAATTTATCCCCGCCCATTTCTGTGGGATTGATTTTCGCATCAGTTGTTATCGCAATCTCGCCCATCCTCACGAAACCTACATCAAAACTCGTTCCCCCCATATCTATACCAATGACATTGTTTGAATTTCGTTCGAGTTTAGCTATTTTCAAAGAGGATACCGGCAACATCGATGGACCAGAAGCAACAGTTAAGATCGGTTTATTAATAAGTTCTGTAGGACTTAATACTCCTCCAGATGAGGTTATTAAAAATAATGTTCCATCAAATCCATTGTCTTTAAGTGTATCGTTTATTTTCGATAAATAGTCTTTTACTAGCTTTTTTAAAGAACTGTTTATAACAGTGGCAATAAATCTTCGGTATTCTCGAATTATTGGATTAACTCTATGGCTTAAATCATACTCAATTCCCGGCCATTCCTCCTTTATAATCTCTTCAATTCTTTCTTCATGTTTAGAATTAGATATAGACCACATAAGACATACGGCAATTGCTTCAACATTCCATTCTTTAAATTTCTTTATAGCGTCTCTGACATCTTCTTCGTTCAAAGGAATTTCAATCCCTCCCTCGGAATTAACTCTCCCCGTGACGGGTAGAATTCGGTATCTTGGAACCATGGGAGGAGGATATTCAACTTTCCAATTAAAAGGTTCTTCTCTTCCCGCCTCTCTAGCCCATAAAATATCAACAAAGCCTCTAGTCGTAATCACACCAACCTTGCTTATATTTCCTTGGATTAAGGCATTTGTCGAAGCCGTAGTTCCATGAATTATTGATTTTGTTCTATCTAAAAGTTCGGAGGTACTAAGATTTTTAGCTTTTGCGGCAAGATTTATACTTTCCATTAAACCTTTAGTTAAATCTTTTGGAGTGGTAAGCGCCTTAAAATTGTTAATCACTCCCGTTTCTAAATCGACTAAGACTAAGTCTGTGAATGTTCCTCCTACATCAATAGATATTTTATAAGTCATTTATGTTCCCCCTTATTTTCTAATTCTTCTCTGAGCTGATTTGTTGCTTCGTAATTGACTTCAAGTTTTTCTGGATCGTTTTCGTGTTTAAAGATTATTCCATATTCGTTCTTCGCTTTTTCCAGAGAAACATAACCATCCCTTACTCTTAATCTTACTTTTTCAGGATCACGCTTTAGAGGATTTCCGTAACCTCCACCACCCGCATGAATTGATTTAATAAATTCACCTTTTTTGATTGTCAAAGCCCCCATAGTCGGAATATCTGATTCCTTTACTTTTCCCGAAGGATATAATTTAAGTTTCTTAGCCACCAGATTGTGACCATCCTTTCCTCCCAATACACCTCTTGGAGGAAAAACAATACCATCGCATACATATCCTAAAGTCATGGGATCTTTTCTTGGACCATAAATACATATCCCTCCTGGTGCGCCTTCAAATTCTCCAGCCCCTCCAGAATCTTGAAGAACTCCAAATTCTCGATAAATAATTGGAAATCGAAGTTCGTTGAGTTCTA
>WJKD01000427.1 GCA_014729315.1 Promethearchaeota archaeon
ACTTAGATCAATCCGTAGTTATTGATGGAAATCTAGTCACTTCGCGTTCTCCCGCTGATTTACCGGATTTCATGAAAGCTATTTTAGGTTTTCTTTCAATTGAGTAATCCTTGCAAATCCAAATTTGCTTTATATTTTTTATTATAATATATAATGTATATAAAATTTGTCGTGGGAAGATTATTATAAAAATCTTCTTATTTCAAGGTAGCAATTAATTTTTGTAAAAAATTAACATCTATAATTTTTTAATCCGAGATATTTCAGATTCGAGGAATTCCTCTAAATCTAAAACAATTTCGTTCTGTTTGTTAATCACTTCAATTTTTTGCTCAATTGAATTTGTGTCTGAGGATTTATTAATGTCTTTCCTAACGATGAGATAACTTCGAATCTGGTTTAATAAATTCAAGAATCTTTTAGGTTTAAGCTGGAATTTGCTTTTATATTTTTTTAGATTGTCAATATGAATCTCAAACTCGTCAATATCTTCAAAACATTTCTCCACATCTTCTTGTTTTTTCAACTCTCTTAGGATATCGAGCATTTTTTCGAAGTAGGATAAAATAATATCTCTTTCTTTAATACTTATTTCTTTTTTTTCGGATTTTGAGGTCGGTTCCAAATCAACTTCGTCTAAAATATTCGAAGCATATTTTATATTGATTTTATGTTCGTTCTTATCTAATACGCTTTCGACTTTACTGGGATCTTGTTTTACTTCAATTTCATCTAAATTCTTATATTCTTCAAAATCCGTGATTAATTCGATCTCGTCCAGTTCAACTTGAGTCATTAACGGAGTAAATCTTACTTGAAGCTGCTGTTTTCCAAAATACTCTTCTTTTATTCGGAGGATTTGAGTATAAATTTGAATATAATCTTCTCCAATAGGAGCATAGAGAACTCCCTCATTAGAATCTAATTGTCTTAATAATGGATGGATTCTCTCTTGCTTGATAGCTCCAGTAACTAATATTTTTTGCCATGGACTTAATTCAAGCATTCCCTCTAAAGGATTTTTAACTGTAACCGTTATATTATCGTCTAAATTTAATCTTTTTAGATTTTGCATGGTTATTTTCGCAATTTCGGCATTTGCCTCTAATATGATAATCTCTCCATTAGGAGCAAGTTTATGGGCAAGAGATGCAATATAGCCACTTTTTGCCCCTAAAACTAATAAATCGTCATCATCCTTTAAAGACAATCCTTGAAGCATAATGCTTATCATATGGGGTGCTGATATTGTTCGATAATTTTCGGGATTTAAGAAGTAAAATAGATTTGGAATATCTTCGTATATTTTTAAAGGATCCATATACTTTTTCGGGATAAAATCCTCAAGAGGCACGTCTAAAAATGCTTTAAACAATCGTTTATCTTTTAGGTACTTGCTCTTTACTAAATGCTCTAACAACAAGCGTTTTTTAATGTTGAATAACTTTTTTGTATCCATGGTTATGTTATCAAATCTTTGTTTTTTATCATATTTGAATAAATCTTCTTTTTATAATAATATCAATAATCTATATTATTATATTTTATTATAGGATTTTATAGATAATTTCTAATTGGATGCTTAACTTGTGGTTTTATGTATATTTTAGATTCCGAAAATATTAGGGAAGCTAGAATAACAATAACGCTAGTTTTTATCAATATTTTTACCTATATCGCTTTTAACATCGTTTTACATATCGATTTTCTACTCCTTTTTGTTCAGATCAATTCAAAAATTCTCTACGATTATCAATATTGGAGGTTGATTACGTCAATGTTTCTTCACGCCGATGTTATCCATCTTTTTTCTAATATGGTTGCTCTATTCTTTTTTGGTGCTGTGGTTGAGAATAATTTTCCAAGATATCAATACTTCATTATTTATTTTGTTTCTGGTCTAATTGGCAATTTGTTTTCGTTAATTCTTTTACCTTTAAACATTATAAGTTTAGGTGCTTCGGGGGCCATTTTTGGACTTATAGGAGCGGCGTTTATATTAGTTGCGATGGAGGGAGATCGGTTTTTACTCCTGCTCGGGTTAGCATATATTGCTTATTTTATCGTATCATCTTTAGCGCCAGGAATTAACTTATGGGCGCATCTCTTCGGCTTAGCTGGAGGAATTATTTTCGGATTTCTCTTTAATAAAAGAAGAAGACTAAAAAATTACGAATATTATTGAGTTTAAAGAAGAGAAATTGGAATATCTATTTTCTCTTTTTTTCCATTGAGAAATCCCTGGGACATATATCCTTAATTGGGCATTTTTCATGCTTAGGATTATTTGGAAGGCAAATCTGTTGTCCGAAAGGAACAAACAATTTATTGATACGAATCCACTGACTTTTGGGTATTAATTCCTTTAAAGCGTTCTCAGTTTGTTTAGGTCGTTTGGTTTTAATCCAACCTAACCTATTTGAAATTCTATGAACATGTGTATCAACACATATAGCCGGTATTTTAAACGCATAAGCAAGCACACAATTAGCTGTTTTTGCTCCAACTCCAGGCAAGCTTTTTAAGTCGTCGTAGTTATTAGGAACCTTACCCTCGAATTTATTCGATATTATTTTAGATACTTCCTTGATACGAGCAGCTTTCACCTTATAGAATCCCGATTCGTATGTTAATTCTTCAAGGGTTTCTATGGAAGCCTCAGAAATTTCCTTAGGAGTTTTATATCTAGAAAATAATTTTTTTGTGACTCTCCGGGTATTCGTATCTCTAGTTCTAGCTGACAAGATGGTGGAGATCAAGATTTTGAATGGATCGATTTTTTTTTCAGACATTTCGTCTAAATGAGCCTTTTCGTCTAATACATCTTCAATTTTGTTAAATATCTCTTTATAATTCATAATCACTTATGCTGGGCTTTTCTTTTCAAAAATATAGATTTTTCTTTTAATAATTTGATCCTTTTTAGCATCAATTAGGCTATAGATATCTTCTTTTTTAAATCGGAGCATTTTATTAGACTTATTGATGACTCTTCCCTCCTTGAGGATAGGAATCGATATAAATCCCGCATTCACTGCAATTGTTTTAATATCTATCTGAACATCTCCTCCATCAATTGTTTCGATTATGGGAGCAATTAAGCTGATTCTTCTTTTAGGTTTTAAAACTTTAAACGCTTCTCTAAAAAATGTAGAATACAGCGGTTCTATCTCTGAATTTAAAACCTCTTTCGCTTGGATATAATACGGTTTTTCTGAATAAAATGGACCTAAATGTGGTTCTGTGCATATTCCATCGAAAAAATTATTCTCAAATCCTTTTGATAAATCCTTAACATCGAGAGTTTTAAAATTATTATGAATTTGAAAGGGAGATGATTCTTCTAACTGCTCCAATAACCAATAAATATTTCTAATAGTGTTTAACACATTGTTGTTCTCTGCATCAGAACCATAAACCTGAAAATTTTGGATTAATGCAAATAAAGGTATTGTCCCATTTCCTACAAAAGGATCTAAAATCTTATATTTATGTCTTTGATCAAACAAGTTTAATAAGTTTAACATCATCAGGGCAAGCTTGGGAGAAATAGCGCTTTTAAAATCCTTGTTTGGTCTTTCTTCATCTATTTTTTTTTTAAAATTCGGATCGTCGCACGTAAATGTTCGAGCGAGATATAGCCCTTCTTCCGTAAATCCAAATATTATTTCTGCTCGATCCTTATTTAATAAACCATATTTAATGACATGATGAGGAAATATCGGATTTAAATTTCCCGAGTCTAAATTTTTCTGAGGATATTTATAATACAGAGCTTTATCCGCCCCTTGTTTCATTAACATCTTCATTATTTCTGTATTTGAAAAAGGCAGAAAATGTTTCACTAACACGTCTCTATAATATTTTTGGTCAAATAAAGAGGGATAAATGGATACTGCATAAAATATACTCTGGTTCTTGATTTCAGGAAAAATTTTCTGCAAAAAATTGTTGATGACTCTCTTAACATGCTTTCTTGCTTTTTTAACATCCCCAAATTTTTCAATATTTAAAGGAAAGGCAGAATTAATGGTATGATAAT
>WJKD01000428.1 GCA_014729315.1 Promethearchaeota archaeon
CCCTAAAGCAGCAAAAAAACTTCTCGAAGTATGGGAAGGATTTAATATTATGGATGTCGCACCCGTAACAGGCTTAAATCCTAAAAATCTGGAAACAACTATGAAAACATTAAAAAAATATGTAAAGTCAAGTAATCGAGGCACATGTCCGGGATGTTTTGTTAATCAAGGGCCTCCATCTTCGTTCTGTGGAATAGCTAAATGCGTTAAATCGAAGGGATATTGGACATGCGCTGAATGTAACGATTTTGATCCGAGTTCCGAATCTCCGTGTCCGTACATCGAAGAGAATCCAATGCCAATGGCTGATAAAGGTCAAATGAGTAAATTGATTTGCACACGTTACAATAAGAACACTATAAAAAACTTAAAACGATGTCAAGAGATAGGATACGTCGAGTTTATCAAAGAAGCAAAAGAAAAAGTCGAAAACGGTTGGAGAACGTGGCAAGTTATAAGCGACGAGATGGTCTTTACAAACGCAATGAAGAAAAAATAAAAGATTTACGATTTACTATATTTAACACTATTTTTCTATTCATAATTAAACAGTAATTATTTCCCTGAATTTGAAATTTGGGAGCTTTGAACTGATTTTTTTTAAGATCCAGCATAAGTTTTTAGAGATCCTTAATGCTTAATAATACCTTCCCAGAACTTTTTCACAGGTTCTTCTAAAGAATCTTGAATTTCTGCTTTAAAACATTCCTCGCAACTTTTCAAAACGCTCGTATCCCCGTCAAAATGGTCTAAAAGATCTCTGTCGTATATTTCAAAGAAAGATTTGGCTAAGGACATCATCTCTTGATTGACCTTCTTCATTCTGTGTTTTGGGGAAGAACTAGCAACGAATAGGTATTTATTGGCTTTTTTAATAGAATACCTTTTATTATCAAATTCAAAACTATTAAACCCTGCTTCAGATAGTTCCTTTGCAAAAGAATCTAACGCGCTCATTAACATACCAAATAGCTCCGGTTTATATTTTTTGTCAAAAACTCGATGAAAAAGCACAATGCCTGAGGATTTCATGACCCATATGTCTTGTAATATTTTAATTTTAAGGACCCCTTAGAAGAAATTGATTCTTTATTATCAAATATACGATTTTGTATATAAAACAATTACGAATAATATAGAAGAGATCTTATTTATTTCTATCATTTTGATCATTTTTAGCCCGTTTTTGCATGAAAAATAAAAAAAAATGCGATTATTTGATCAATATTCGTTCTAAATACTTAGGCATGTTAAAACTGCTATATAATTCAAGCATACTAGAAATTAATAATATGCGAATTAAAATTAGAGCAATTGGATTCGTAGAAATAAGGGCGTCTAAAACGGCACTTATGTTGAATGAAATAAACCCAATCAAAATAAATCTACCACTCCATTTAATCTTTGGATTATTGGATTTCATTGTTTCTATTGCGAAAAGAATACCCGAAACAATTAGAGTAAAAGCTACGATTAGCAAATAAAGCATTACGAAAGATTTGTAATTCACATCTACAATTCCACTGAGAGTTCCTATCTCGGTTGGGTTTTCGATTAAAAAATAAATTAAAAAGACTTCAAAAACCACCCCAATAATGATATAAACGATAACAATCAGATATTTATATTTCTCGTACATCATCTCTGTAAACGCAATAAGCCAAAAAATTAATCCAAATGGAACGAAAAAATTCCCGAGAAAAAAATATATCACCATATTCAAGCCATTTCCCGTGAATAAATAGAGAATTACAGAAATAGCACTCGGCCACCAAGGAGAACTAAACACAAAGATCGTTAATCCAACAAAAAGATATTGTATACTTTTAGATTCTTTGTAAACTGAAACTAAGATTATACAAATAATCACGCAAATAACGATATGAACGAGACTCAAAACTCCATTTAAAATACTTAGATCAAACAAAATTTGATTTCACCAAATAATAAATACATTGGAATAAATAGTAATGCAAAAAAATATTCATCGTTGTTATTTAAATTTTACAAAAATATCTAATTTTTTTGAGAATCCTTCCTAAAAAGTCATTAATTATGTTCAAAAAGCTTAATCTTCATCCGATGATGAGATAAATAGAATTCATTTGAGATATGATCAATTTGATCATGTTTATATTGTTACTCATATTATCATTCGTGAAGAATGAATAAGAAGAGACACAAAAGCGAGCTATATAATTCGCGATCACATTTACCACCGTTTATTCCTCCCCCTCCCCCCTGAGGTCCTATACCCATTTGTAGAGAAGGGTTCAACGAAATGAAAATCTTGTTTCTTCTTTCTATTATCATTGATTACCCAAATGGAATTACCATATATCAACTTCATTCGAAATTTAACTTTTCAAGAGGTATGTTAATGAATACTTTTGATTCCTTAGAGAAGGAGGGTCATCTTACTATAAGAAAGGATGAAGTCAAAGGAAGAGAGCAAAAATATTTCATAATTACTAAAGAAGGACGAGAATACTTAAATAAATTAAAAAGTAAATGGGCAAATCATTTTGCGATTATGTCGGAAATTGCTCCTCCCGAACACTATGGAAAAGAATATCTCCAAAAGGGTTTTAGGCGTATACTTATAAGAGGAATCGAAGTATGCGAATCAAAAGAGGATGTGTTGGATTATTTAAAGGGGATGAGGTCATGGGTAAAATCAATGATACGGAGGATTGAACGACGTAAGCAACATTTAGATTACAAACAAAAGAAACTTTCCGAAATTATTCAAAAAATCTACAAAATTGAGAGCTGTGAGAATAAAAAAATAATATCAGTCATAAATATGTATTTTAAAAAATAACTTACGAAATATGAGATAAAAAAATAGTAAAATGAACGAATATATAATTAAGGCAAACAATTTAACGAAAATTTACAAAGATGGTAAGGTATTAGCTGTGGACGATGTTAGTTTCGCTATTAAAAAGGGTGAGATTTTTGCCTTATTAGGACCTAATGGCGCAGGAAAAACGACCACGATAAGTATGCTTGCTACTTTATTAAATCCTACGGAAGGACGTGCAACTGTTAATTCCTTCGATGTAGAAATTGATCCCGACAAAGTAAGAAAAAGCATAGGAATTGTTTTTCAAGAAAGTTCAGTGGATCTTGAGATGAAAGGAAGAGAAAACCTTGAAATGCATGCGATTTTATATGGTATGCGCAAAAAACAACGAAGAGAAAAAATTATGTCTGTGTTAAAATTGGTCGAATTGGAAGATAAAGCAAATCTTTACGTAAAGAACTATTCAGGAGGGATGAAGCGTCGATTAGAGATAGCAAGGGGGCTAATTCACGAGCCAACCGTTTTGTTCCTGGACGAACCTACCTTGGGTTTAGACCCCCAAACAAGACGGAAAATATGGCAAAAAATTAAGCAACTTAATAAAGGTGATTTGAACATGACCATTTTGATTACAACTCATTATATGGAGGAAGCTGACGAACTAGCCGACCGAATATGCATTATGGATCACGGTAAAATCATTGCTCTTGATAGTTCGGAGAACTTAAAGAAACAATTATCCGGAGACATCGTCGAAATAGAATTTGAAAATGCCTCAGAGAGCGAAAAAATACCGGAGTTAGTTATTAACCTTCAAAATATACCGGGAGTGAGCAATATAAGTTTAGGGAAACAACATGAATTATCTAACGATATGGCCCTACAAGCTCCGTCAGGTGTGCCCGAAAATGTAAATTCCGCTATGATGCGATCGAGAATGCGGGAAATAATGAAAAATCCTAAGAAAATGGTTAAAGCGTGGAAGAATTTTCCTATTGCTAGAGAAATGTTCTTAAATGCGCCGTTTGAGATCAAACAAAGGATCGCCGGTCTTTTTGATAATAGCTTAGTGCAAGAAATTCCCGAACCGATTAAATCAGAAATTTTAAAAATTAAAACGGGAGAATTCAAAGGAGGTTCGAAAAACCGGGAGAAAATTCTCTCGATTTCGTGTGAAAATGGAGGAAAACAACTTCCTATAATAATTCAAAAAATAAACGATTTAAATCTAGAAATTAAAAAAGCAAGTATGCATCAACCAACATTGGAAGATGTATTTCTTTTTCATACTGGTAAGGCTATACGCGAGGAATCAGCTAATCGTGTGAAAAATATCAAGGATATGATTCAAAGAAAACATTTTAGGAGGTAGATAAAAAAAATGAACGATATAGTAAAATTAACTACAAAACAAAATATCGCAGCTATATGGATATTGGCCAAGAGGGAACTTTTAGAATTTTGGAGAAATAAATCGCGTGTAATTTCAACTATTGCGCAGAGTATTTTATTTCTTTTCATTTTTGGAGCGGGATTTGCTTTTGTTGCGATTGAAATTGAGGGAATCTCTGTAAGTTCATCCGCTTTTATAGCATCTGGAATCCTAGCAATTACAATCTTATTTAACGGAATATTTGGGGGAATGGGATTAATGCGTGATAAAATGTTTGGTTTTATGAAAGAATTAATAGTCGCTCCAGTTAGTAGAAGGATTTTAATGATGGGAAGGACTTTAGGAATTTCTTTGCAATGTATTCTTCAATCACTACTTGTTTTATTAATAAGTATAAGTTTTGGATATTATGGTTATGACCCAAGCTTAGTGTGGCGCACTTTACTAGTAATTCCCGTGGCTTTCTTAGCGAGCTTAGGTATCGTGGGAATGGGATTAACGATTAGTACCCGCTTAAGAGATTTTCAGAGTTTTGGACTAATACAAACATTTATCGTTATGCCTATGTTTTGGCTATGCGGTGCGATGTTTGCGTTCAGTAATGTACCAGTAGGAATGCAGATTGCCATGATGTGCAATCCTTATACCTATAGCGTTGATTTATTTAGAGCAGTGTTATTAGGGGTTTCATTTTTCCCCATATGGTTGGATCTGCTGGTAGTTTCATCTTTTGGATCTATATTAATTTTAATTGGAGCAATGTCCTTCAATAAAATGGAGTTAAGTTAAATTCCTCCCCTTTTCATTTATAATAAAAATCAAAAGGTTTAGACATTTATTTCAGATAACATTTAATTTAAATCGAACAGTTGAATAAAAATTCCTTTCACTAACTTAGACGGAAAAAAGATTTATTATCAAATTACTAAGGCTGATAATCAAAAAGCTATTATATTTATTCACGGATCTGGCGAGAACTCTAACATTTGGACAAATCAACTCTCGTTAGAGATTAATTACAATCTTATATCATTAGACTTACCTTCCCATAACAAGTCGGACATATTTCCAGATCTCAGTCTCCAGTTGTACGTAGATGCCGTGAATAATATGATTGATAGTTTAAATTTAAAGAGTGTTATTTTAGCTGGACACTCTTTAGGTGGAGCGGTTGCTCAAGAGTATTACTTTCAGCACCCTCAGAAAATAATCGGATTAATATTTGTAGGGACTGGCGCACGCTTAAGAGTCAGTCCTATGATTCTTAATTCTCTAAAAAATGACTTTCAATCCTATTTAGACTCGATACCCGTAGGAGCATTTTATAGGAAGACCAAAGAGAAAATTATTGAGCTCTTTATTGAAGAAATTACTAAAACGCCTCCTGGGGTAACTTATTCTGATTTTAGTATTTGCGATAATTTTGACGAACTTGAGCGAGTTAAGAAAGGAACTATAAAAGTTCCGTCACTGATATTGGTTGGAAAAGCCGATAAATTGACCCCTATAAAATACTCACGATTTTTTAAAGACTACATAAACGATTCAGAGATGTTAGTAATAGATAAAGCCGGACACATGATTATGACAGAAAAGCCTTTAGAAGTAAACAAAGCAATAGAGGAATTTATTACAAAGAGGTTTGAATAGTCTTTATTTAATTTTTAAAAGTTGATAGTATATCCTAACAATGCCTCGAGAATTTACTTACGGCCCGTTTAATAGCCGAAGATTAAAACTTTCCCTCGGAGTGGATGTACTTCCTAGTTCGAAAAAATGTACCTATAATTGTATTTATTGTGAGTTAGGAATAACTAGGAGAGATCAATTAGTTTCTCCTGAATATAGAATCGATAAAAAATGTACAAATCAATTTAAAAAAGAATTAAGGACCATCTTAAAGTATGTCCCTCATTTAAATTCGATTACTTTTGGGTATAATGGAGAGCCCACCTTAAACGAGAACTTGACAGATTTTCTCTTTGCTGCGAAAATTATCAGAGAACAAATAAACTGGAAATCTGAAAAACCTATACTTACTCTATTTACAAATTCGAGCACTTTATATTCGAAACAGATTAGGGAAAGAGTCTCTCAATTTGAGTGGATTTTGGCAAAATTGGATGTTGCGAATGACGAGATGTTTAGAAAGATAAACAGACCGCATAAAGAGGTTCCTTCAATTAGGATAATCGTGGATTCTTTAGTAAAACTAAGAAATAGTCTCCCAGAACAGCATAAATTAGCAATTCAGAGTTTAATCTTTAATTCGTATAAAAAGGGCTACTCAAATGAATCAGAGGATTATATTTGGGAACTTGGTCAAGCGATAAACGAGATCGAACCTGATATGGTACAATTATATTCCATCGCAAGAATTCCAGCGGAGTATTATGTTTATTCAATTGGGGAACAAGAAAAAATGGAAATTATAAAGCAAATAAAAGATTCCATTGGATCGAAAAAAATAAAAGTTGAATTCTTTTAAGACTAAGCGTTTTTTTATTCGACATTTATTAAATAAAGCGGTTAATCAGTCATTAACTACTCATGACGAATATGTAATAAATTTAGATAAGAAAGAAACGCATGGAATTGAAAGTTAAAAAAGTAAAGAATTTTAAACAACTAATATAAATTATTACAGTTTACCCCGACCTCAATGATTTAACAAAAAACCACTAAAAAATGGATATTAAAAACATCACGCAAAAATACCGCAAGATTCGTGCAATTAAGGTGAGCGACTTGAATCTAAATTCTATTAAGAAAATTGCTTTCGCTTTCGCAATTTGGATAAACAAGGACGAGATTTTAATCGCAAGAGATAATACACCGCAAGGAGAATATTATAGAAAACCTATAATTGAAGGCTTAATTCGTGGGGGATGCAAAATTGTTGATTTGGAAATAAGCCCATTACCCATCTTAATTTACGCAATAAATAAATTAAATATCGCAGGAGCGATATACCTTTCAGGAATAAACGATGAGGAACGAGAATATTCGGTGAATTTGCTTACAAAAAATATATTAATTTCGGAAGCAGAGTTCGGAGAGATAATGAGGTTGTATTATCATAGAAATTTAGGTATCGACGAAGATCTTGATAATAATAAAGAAGTGAATAAAATTCGCAAATTGAATTTAATAGAGAATTACATTAACGAAATCTTTGATCAAATTGAAATCTCAGAGGTCAGAAGAAAGAATGAGTTAAGAGTTATTGTAGACACCGGTGCTGGAGCTGGAAATCTTACACTGCCGAAGATATTAAACGGTCTTGGATGTCGTATTTTAGAAGTTAATAACACTCTCGATCATAACATGAATTTTCCCCGTGGATCTGCATTAAATAAGGAAAATTTGAAACACTTGATCTTAACTTTTTGGAAAGGAAACTTTGACATTGGTTTTGCTCAAAATCGCTGTGGATTTAATACTGTGGTTTTAGGTGATGATTTTAAGCTATATGACGAAGACACGATGTTCGCTTTTGTAGTCGATTATTATTTAAAACAAAAAAAAAAAACAAAAAGAAACTTCGTAATAGTAACAAATATTACATCTTCTCTAATATTCGAGGAGCTTGCCAAGAAGTATAATGTTCAAGTGTTAAGGTTATACACTGGAGCAAAGCAATTTAAAAAAGAATTGAACAAATATATTGATAAAAACCGAGACTATATTATTTTCAAAACAGAAGGTCCTATCGGAAACGCTTTATTTCCTAAATTTTATCAATTCAATGATAGCTACTTTTTAATAGCAAAAATAATTGAAATCCTAGTTAAATCGGGAAAAAGATTTTCAAAATTAGTTTCTAAGCTTCCAAAATACTACTCCTTTGAGAAAAAAGTATTTTTTTCAAATAAAAACATTGACCATATTATGGATAAAATAAAAGAAGAATTAACATCAGAGGGAGAAGAAGTGATTCTTTATGGTAAGACGATAAGATTTGGAGATAATGAAGATTGGTTTGTCGTTATTCATCCCTCAAAAAAAGACGAATCAATCACGGTTATTAGCGACGCAAAAAGAGAATCGTTAGCAAGAATTTATTGTCAAACAACAGCAGAGTTAGTAAAAATGATTCTTTCTCAAATTTAATCGACTAAGAAAAAGCTCATTCTTGAAAATGGTAAAAATAAGATTATTTAACCCAAGCGACGCAAAGTCTACGTCAAAATTAATTAGAAAGGCTCTTATTGAAGTGAATAGCAAAGATTACACTCCTCACGTGATCAAATATATGTACGATGAATTCACACCAAAATATTTGGTCAATCTATCTCAAGAGAGAAGATTTTTTGTTGCCGTAGATAGCAACCAGGTAATCGGAACAGCCACAATAATAGACGATTATGTTGGTACTGTCTTCGTCAGTCCTAAAAATCACGGATTTGGAGTTGGTGCTAAATTAATGAAATATGTAGAATCTTTTGCCAAAAATCAAGGTATTAAAATCATTAGACTTTACGCAAGTATAACAGCTGTTCAATTTTACGAAAAATTAGGTTATAAGATAAAAGAAAAAAACATGACCGAAGAATACGGTCTGACTTATGAAATGACTAAAGAAATTTAAAACACATTTGCGATTAACCCATATTTCCTCTTAACTTACTTTTATCAATAAGCATAATTTAAAAGAAAATCATACTACTTTATTATTAAAAAACAATAATTATCAATTATAGAGAGAATAAAATGGTAGCATCAAAAATTAGTTTTTATTTAGGTTTAATTTTTTTTGTGATAATGATTATTGGTGTAGGATTATTGTTATTAGGTTTATTTATTATTGTTTCATTAGGGCAAGCAGTGACCCCCGCTATTAATACAACAATAAGCGGAATAATCCTAGTACCTATTGGACTCGTCTTTACGATTGTATTTTTTTCCCAAGCTATAAAACTCAGAAAGAAATATAGTAAAGATTAACTATAGTAATTTAACCCAAAAATTTTATCTTTAATGGTTTTTTTTTATATTCATTCATTAATTCAATAGAAATGTGATATAAGGAGATTTAGATTACTATGCTAAAATGCGAATGCCCTTCTTGTTATTTTGAGTTCGAGTTAGGTGACGATACAATCGAGGGAGAAGTTGTTCCGTGTCCTGACTGTGGAGTCGATTTGGAAG
>WJKD01000429.1 GCA_014729315.1 Promethearchaeota archaeon
ACTGAATATTCCACGCTTTAAACAGTAAAACAATCTATGCGTGTCGGCTTTCGTTGTTTTACTGGCTTAAGGCGTACCTCCGATTCACCAGACTACGAGAGAAAATCAACGTTCACCTTTAAGGAAACCAAAGAGCGCTATAGAGGTCAACTCTTCCCGCTTTGCAATCGTCGAGTTGACCTCTTTTGCGCTCAGGTGACCCTCTCCCCTTTCTCCAATGCATCAAAACATGCTGCGCTTTGACCAGCCGGGCTTTCGTGTTGGCTTTCCATGACTGCTGGTCAAGGCGCACATGCACGGAACGGATAAAGCAGGAATCTAACTGCCTGTTCCATCGCATAAGCCATGAAATGCCGGAATATTCTTCCTCTGCTATGCAATCGTAATTCCGGCGTTCATGGCGTCAGGCTTCTGTCATACATATCATTCGGCTGGCTAAAATTTCTTTTGACTATGAAAAAATGTTCGCTTTTAAAACGAATAAGCGTTCACCTTTATAGAAGCCAAAGAGCGCTATAGAGGTCAACATCTTCTCGCCTGGCTTTCGTGTTGACCTCTATTGCGCTTCCGTGAGCCGCTGGTAATACCTGCGATACCGGACTTTTTTTCCATATTTGGAAATTGTGTTTCCAGCGTTTATGACAGAAGCTGCCTCTTTATTCAAGATTTCTGATACTGGCAAATATATATTAAAATAAAAATACTATTTTGTATAAAAAAATATTGACTATTTATAAATAATTTATTAATTTTGTAACGCATTCAGAATTTTTACATCTTTCGCTGTTTATAACTATTACATCGTTATAATATCCAACAGTTTATAGCAATTTTATTCAAGTATTTCATATGCAGAAGACAATAAAAATAAGAGAAGATTTCCGTCGAGATGGATTGGCTTTCAATTTTTTAGTCGATGATGAGTTGATGCTCATGATTGCCAAAACATTTCCAGGTTCAATAATACAGGTAGGATATCCTGCAATTTGTAGTGAAGAACGAAAAATGTGCAGCAAAATATTGGAAAGGCTTAAAGGGGAAAGTGTTGAACTGGCGCTTTCCGGTCATGCTATGAAGCAGCATTTAGAAATAATAGGTGAATTATTAATACCTTACCCCAAAGCCACAGCCAATATCTGGATCCCAATTAGTGATTATTTTATTGCTCGAACTTTAAAATGTTCTGCACAGGAAGTTCTCGATCATGCCCTAAAATTATTCAATTATTGGCATAAAAATTACCCAACTAACCAGATAGATGTCGCGTTAGTAGATTCTACAGAAAAAGAAGAACACCTGGAAAAAAGAATAGCATATTTTTCTAAAGAACTTCACGATGCGGGAGCCCGGTCAGTTGTTATCTGCGACACAAAAGGGCAAAGCAACCCGGGAAGCATTCAAAACATATTTAGCGAGATTCGTAAATCTGATCAAGGTAGAATTGAATTTCACCCGCACAATGATAATGGAAAGGCACTAGAAAACATTAAAGTAGCAATAGCCTATGATGTAAATGTTATTGGTACAGCTCTATTTAACGCCGGCGAACGATTTACAATGGTTGATCCACGTGAATTAATTAAAAACGAAATTGCCCTTAATTTCGAGCCAGAATTTTTGATCCATTTTGAGACAATGTATAAAAAAAGAACTAAAATTTCATTTTCTGAAGCTAAAAATAAGATCTATGACCATAAATTTATTACTGGAACCCAGTATCGTTTATTCGATAGAAAGGATGAAAAAGAAATAGTATTTGGAGTCACTTCAGATACATATATCTTATCAAAAATGTTAAAAATTGAAGAGGAAATTGATTCACATATTTTGCAAAATTTGAAAGATAGCCTTTACGAACAAAAAATGTTGTTTTATTCAAATCATAAACTTAGGGAAATGTGGAATAAAACGATACAAAGTTATGAATATTAATAAAATTTCAAGAGATTAGCCATGCATTATTAATTTTATTATAATATACTGAATTTATTATAAATAAATTAGAAAATTTTGTGATTTTTTCAGTTTGTACTTGCAATTTAATGTAAATTATATTATATTAAATCGATATAGTCTGTCTATTATCGGAATAAATATTAGCTAATTATTATATAAATATAACTTATTACTACTTAAGCTTTTCTATGCACCTTCCGATAATAGATCCAACATAATAATAACTGCTATCATACTATATAATATTAAATTATCATTGCAGTATTGTTATATCTAATTATAAAATTATCATAATAATTAAAAATATGGAATTATAATTGCATAGTAACTAAATAGAAATTCCCCCAAAATTCATAAAATCGAAATAGTTTCGTTCAGCGAATATTGCTTTCACAAAATTAATGAACATCTAACTTCATACTCTAATGAGGGGGATAGAAAAATGTCAGGACAATTAATAATGCAGAAGAAAAGAATTATTTTTATGCGACATGGAAGTATAATGGAGGGGGTTGATTATGAAACACTAAATTACGAAGAATTAATGAATCATCTTACAAAAAGAAAAGATCCTGACCTTGAAGACTCAGACAAAAAATCCGCAATTGATCTTCTATTATCCTTGTTTAATAAACAAAATGAAGTTAAAGATTTTAAGATAGATAACATTCCAGAAAATATAGACTTAATATGTCACTCGCCTAGTCGAAGAACTATTCAAACAGCAAAGATTATCAGGAAAAAACTGAATAACAAACCCGTAATAGAAAATAGTATAAAAAAATATTTGGCAGAAGTAAAATTTTCAAACAATATTATCACAAAAAAGGAGTTTGAAGATAATAAAGGGTTTAAGGGATGTAGATCAATTATTTTAGAGCGATGGTTCCGTGGAAAAAACAAGGAATCCTTTTCTGATTCATTTGAGAGAGTAAAAAAATTAGATAAATTTATTAAAGATTGTAAGTATAAGAATATATTATTTATTACGCATGGCTTCTATTTGAGATTAATTTATTTGTTCTATCAGAAGCAAATAACTATTGATAAAGCAACTGGAAAGCTGAAAAAGGAAACCTTACAGTACCTATTCAGAGCTCCCCGATTGAAATACGGAGGTTTTTTAGAATGGGAATACAACGGAATATCATCACTAATTCCACAGCCGGCTGAATGTGATGAATTGGATAATATAATTTTAAAAAAGGAAGTAAAAATCAGAAAATGTGATGAAGAAAAGGTAAGAGAAAGTTTAAATATTTACGCACCTAATCCTATGCAACCAGCAGTTAGACCTTAGCTTATTGGTCAAGAAAATATATAATTGTCTAAATTTATAATTATCAAATTTTTCACAGGGATTATTCTCGATAAATTACCTGATGATTTGATGTATCAAAAATAATGTAATTCCCATCATTAAATCTATCAATGTCGATGTTAGAAATGTAGGGAATATTCTTTTCCCGGCAGACAGTTGCCGCATGAGCTAAATGTCCTCCATGCTGAGTAATAATACCGGTCAACTTTTCTAAATTAATATATCCGGGATCAATACTTTTAAAAATACCGATAATATTTTCTGTACCGCCTGTTTCAAGTCTTTTAAGCAATTTGTCGTAGAACTCTTGAGAATTTTCTGATACAATACAAAAGCCTTCCGCAGAACCATGATAAATAGAGTTGCCTTTAATATATCGATATTGACCATTGCTATTGTCAAATTGAGGAATCTTTAACGATATATTATTTTCATTTTTTTCAAAAATTACATTTTCTATTTTAACTTCTTTACAGGCTTCAATGTATGCCTTTTTCTTCAGTGATTTCAAACGGAATTGATCAATATTTTTAAGCTTCAACTTCATTAAATCCTCGCATTTAAGATAGTATATCAAATCTCCCAAATTATATCTATTGGATATCTCTTTCACAATAATTTTTGAAAGATAAATGTATTTTAAAAGCTCAAATTTCATTTGTTCACGAAATTCGATATAACGATTTGCATTATCTAGCCACAATCTTAAATTTTTAGAATCTTCTGTTAATTTTGGCTCGAGCTTATTATATTTTTTCATGAAATTGGTATACCAATCCTGCTCAATGTTTACATATTCATTCGTTTTACTATTTTCTTTTCTAATAATTTTCATTAGCTCATCATCAGGGTATTCTGATAGGCGTGGTTGTATAATGTCCAACGATCCTCTATGTCCGTAATTTTTACGAAATAGCTTCACATCATTAATACTTACTTGGTGATTAACGAACTTAGTTCTTTTTTCATGTTTTATATTTGCTAATAAAATTTCAAAATATTCCAATATTTTTTCAACTTTCAATTCTCCATCATCGATATTGAATAGCAGCTTCGGATGTTTCTTACTGAGTTTATGTAAAATGCTTTTCACAATATCAGAACTAAGAAATGCAATCCGAACAATGACTGCATAGTTAAATCCAAAGTCGCTCCTTAAATATGCGATTAATTTTTTAAATTCTTTAATTAACCTAAACGTTGAAAAATGATCATCTATAGCTATCGATCCATCGTCCTGAAATTTGAAAATTCTATCTATCTGTTTTAGCGACTTTGATTTTTTACAAATTAAATTGTCATAAAAATATTGATTTGACTTTAGCATTTCTGGTAATAAATCATCGTATAAATCAATTTTTTTCTGTACTCCGTTTAAAAAGTCTGAATATAAATTATAATAATATTGCCCTTTTTCTTTAAATAGAGATTTGCATTCAGCTAATCCAGGATTTTGAATAAAAACACCAAATTCCGGATAATTAGCTCTTTCCGGTTCATTTAGAATTAAATCAAAATAGTTAGGGACAAATTTATTAAGATAATATTTCCTATTAATGGATTTTAGACGAAAATTTAATGATCGTATCAGTAAATTAGTACGTAATTGGTTACCAATGGTGAAAAGATATTTTTCTTGTTCGGTTTTGCTAATCCTCGAATATCCGAGCTCTTTTTTTGCTGCGTTAATTGCACCGATAACTGATCGTGAACCAATGAATATTGATTTGAATATTGAAATACCTAAAGGAATTGCAGTGGGAAACAATTCTGTGATGTTGCTGCTCGTTAAAATTGGCGCACGACCGTATTGCTCTACCTCCGTTTTAAAATATTTTTTTAGTCTTTCTTTTTCCTTTTTAATTATATATTCTGGAGTATAATGAAAAGCAGTAATCGGACGAGATTGCACGAAGTATATTTCATTATCCGGATCAGAAATTACAAATTCAACATCTTGCGGGAAATCATATTTTTCTTCTAATTTTTTGCCATTCTGCCACAGTTTGTTTAAAGAGCCTTGTGAAATAAAGATATTTCCTTTCTGCTCAATAATTTTCCCGGTTTTTTTGTCTAAAATGATAGAGTCACCTGAAATAGCACCGCTTGTTAATTGATCCCCGGGTCCATAACAATATTCTATTTGAAAACGATTTTCATCTTTTTCAGGATTAAGCGATGGACATGTAAAAATTACACCGGATATTTTGGGAGTTATCATCGATTGGATAATTACTCCCATTTGTGCTGTTGATATTTCACCATTACCGTATTTTTCTAAGTATTCTGACAAAGAAATATAGCAATTCCGTATTGCCAATATAACGTCAGCAGGCTTGTTCTCAACATTCAGAGTTGTTTTAAACAAACCAGCACAGCTTTCACCATGACCATCTTCTAAACTGCAGGAACTACGTATAGCTAATTTAGTGCCTAGTTTTTTTTGTATTATTTCTAACAAACAGGTAGGTACATGCCCGTTCTTTTTGTACAATTCATTAAATGTATAATTCAGAATAACTGAATCAGGAACATTGAAATCATTATTCAATAGCTTCAAAAGGCTATTAGCTTTGTTCCCAATATGATCTCTTTTGTTCTTCCGGAATTTATTGAGACTATAAATTTCAAATACTTTTTTATCGGTGTAGGAATGTGTATAGAGTTTCTTCATGATTTTTTAATCGTTGTAATAGAACACAAAATATTTAATTCTGAATGATACAGCATTAATCAATTAATTAACCATATTTTTTATTTCAAGATTTAATTCTTCCACATCGGGATGTTTCTCACCGAATATCTTTTTTTTCATTTCCACTGATTTCGTAAGAAATTCCTTCGTTTTATTTTCATAAGCCCTGTCAACATCGCTGAGCACATAATACAATAATCCTAACTGATGCATATTCTCAGCCAATTCCATATAGTTTTGGTTCGGATTTTGATTAAAGATTTCATACGATTCTTCCAGGTGCTTCTTTGCCACATCTATATCTTGTTTCAGCTTAAATAGAATACCAATTTCCATATTTATTTTAGCAATGTAAGGGTGATTTTCTCCAAAAAATTGAAAATCAATATTCATGGCTTTCTCAAATGCTTCCAAAGCGGTATCGTACTCTTCTAAACCTATTAATGCAATACCAATATCCATGTAAATTTTTCCGACCTCAGGGTGCTTTTCTCCAAATAAAGATGTCATTATTTCATAGCACTCGTCATAAGATTGGATTGCTTTTTCATATTCTTTTTGTTTATATTGTAGATTACCTATGTCCATAATTGTACCGGAAACTTGTGGATGTTTCTTTCCATAGATACCTTTCTTGATTTCCAATGATTGATCGAGCAAATCAAAGGCATCTGCTAGCTCCTGTTTTTGAATTTTCGTTTTTGCAACTAAATCTAAGGAAAAGGCGATAAGGGGATGATTCGAATTAAACATCGCTTTAGTCATATCTAAAGCTGAATTTGCATATTGCAAAGATTCTTCAAATTTTCCCATTCGACGATAAATACTACTGTACTCCAATAACCTTCGAGCCACTATCGGATGATTTTCCTCTCCATATATTTCTTTGCCGGTTTTGGGTGTTATTTCTAAATATTTTAATGCCTTCTCATATTCACCTTTTAGTCGATAAGCTGAAGCTAAATCAATAAGTCTATCGACGACTTCAGGATGGCTATCGCGAAATATCTTTTGATTTATTTTCAATGCTTTCTCATTGCTTTGGATTGCTCTGTCATATTCTGCTCTGCGGAGATAATGCGAGCCAAAAAAATGGTACGTTCTTCCTACCGTTGGATGGTCTTCACCGAAAATTTTTAGTCGAATATCGAGCGAACGGTTAAGATATTCTTCAGATTTCTCGAAGTTGCAGAGTCGATAATGAACTCGTGCAAGTCCTTCCAATGTTTCAGCTACTGATGGATGGTCTTTTCCGTAAATATTTACTTTCATTGCCAAAGATTGATCTGCATATTTTTTTGCTTCGGAGTATAAAGCCTTTCTTCGATACACTAAACTATACTCCAGCAGCATTTTTGGTATTGTGGGATTATCAGTATCGCCATAAAGTTTTTTAGCAATTCTCTCGGTTTGTTTTAAATATTTCAATGCTTCATCATATTGACCTTTTCTGCGATACGCTGACGCTAAATCTAGATTTCTTTCAATGACTTCAGGATGTATATCTCCGAATATTTTTTTACTAATACTTAGTGCTTTTTCAATATATTCGATTGCCTTGTCATATTCTGCTTTTCGTAGATAATGGGATCCCCAAAAATGCCAGGTTTTGCCCAGAGCTGGATGATATTTTTCAAAAGCTTTAGTACGAATATCTTCCGTGCGTTTTAGTGTCTCTTCGGAGTTCTCAAAATCGCATAGGTGATAATAAATTTGAGCCAATCCTTCTAATGAGAGTGCTACCGATGGATGATTTTTTCCATATATCCTTTCTTTGACTTCTATGGATTCATTAGCGTATTTAATTGCCTCCTTGAAATCACCTAATCGACGATAGACATGACTGAATTCCAGTAACATTCTTGCTCTATCAGGATGGTCGATATTATAGTAAAGTTTCTGAATGATATTATCAGTATCTCTCAATATTTCAAGAGCTTTCTCATATTCACCCTTCTGACGATAAGCAGATGCGAACTCAAGTGACCACTCGACCGTTTGAGGGTGATTCTTTCCAAATACGGTTTTGCTAATTTCCAATGCATCATTGAAAAAATTTATAGCTTTTTCAAATTCACCTTTTCTAAGATGATATGATCCAAAATCATGTAATGTAATACCAACAAGCTGATGCTTTTCGCCAAACGCATCCTTACGAATTTCTAATGTCCGATTTAAAACAGGCAATGCTTTATCAAATTTAGATTGATGATAATATATCTTTATCAATAATTCCAAAGATGAAGCGACTGATGGATGATTTTCTCCGTAGATCGCTTCTTTCATTGCAATCGACTTATTAATGAATTCCATCGCTTTGTCAAAATCTGCGATGCCACGATAGACATGACTAAATTCTAAGTACATTCGGGCAACAACCGGGTGATTCGTGTCATCGTGAACTTTAATGGCGATGTCTCGTGTTTTATTTAATTGCTCTAAAGCCTGTTTATATTCTCCTTTTTGTCGAAAAGCTTTTGCTAGTTCAAGCGACCATTCCACTGTTTGAGGGTGATTATCACTAAATACTTTTTGACTTATTTCAAGAGCCTGTTGAAAATATTTAATAGCTCTATTATAGTCACCTTTACGGAGATGGTAAGATCCGAAGTCGTGTAATGTAATACCAACAAGTTGATGTTTTTCACCAAAAGCTTTTTCCCGAATTTCCAAAGTACGATTTAAAACAGGCAGTGCTTCATCAAATTTGCATTGATGATAATATATCTTTGTCAATAATTCCAAAGATGAAGCGACTGATGGATGATTTTTTCCGTAGATCGCTTCTTTCATTGTGATAGATTTATTGATATATTTCAGTGCTTCATCGAATTTCGCCATCCCTCGATATAAATGACTAAATTCCATAAACATACGAGCCGTGTCTCTCTGATTTGAGTCACCATAAACTTTTTTCACGATCTTTTGAGTTTGGTCTAGCAATTTAAGTGCATCTTCATACTCACCTTTCTGTCGATAAGCAGAGACTAATTTGATGAGCCATTCCACAACTTGAGGATTTGCCTCATCTAATAATTCATCAATATTTCCAACTGCTTTTTTCAAATTATCTATCGCTTTATCGAATTCACCTCTCCTTAGATAGTAGGAACCAAAATCGTGCAATGTTGTTCTATATGCAGGATGTTTTTCACCAAAGACATTCTTTCTAATCTTGAGTGTTTCTTTCAAAAGATGTTCCGATTTCTCGAAATCACACTGATGATAATAAACCTTTACTTTTACTTCATAAGCATCAGCTACGTCAGGATGGTTTTCACCAAAGATTTTCTCGAATATCCCTATTGATTTATCCGCAGTGCTTAAGGCATTTTCAAATTCTGCTTTATATCTGTATATATGACTTTGTGCAAGGTAAATACGAGCAAGATATATTTGATTTTCAACATCAGTTTTATTGATTAATGCAGATTTTAATTCACTTAGATATTCCAGAGCTTTATAGTAATTAGCTTTCTGCGTTTCAACTTTAGCAAACGCCTCCATCACACGAGTTATATTAGGATGATCTTCATTATAAATTTTCATGTATAGCTTATGAGATTCATCGAAATTCTTTAATGCAATGTCAATGTTACCTAATTTGAGATGAACGTTTCCTATATGAAAATAAATGTTAGCAATTTCGCTTTCATGAATATCTTTTGCTATTAAACTTAATTCCAAAGCTTCTTGTAAGTTTTGCAATGCTTTACCGTATTCTGCTTTTGAATAAAATGCTTTTCCGAGTTCAGTTAAGATAACAAATTTGTCTTTTTGGTTTTTAGGTTCATATTTCTGCAACAGTCGAAAGGCATTTTGTAGATATGTGAGTTGTTTTTGAATTTCATAGCGATAACCTAAATATTTCGCAAAGCTTGTATATAGCGTAATTAATTCATTATAGAATTGATTGTCTTCTGCAATTGTTATCGCGCGTTCTATATGATTAACTTCATGAAGAACCGTTTCAATATCTTTTTCCTCATTATGATCTCTCATAAAGTTTGCCATCAGAGAAGCAAATTTTCTTAAATATTTAATATTATGGTCGTTTTGTAAAAACGCTGAGTAATTACGAACAAGAGGGTGAATATTTATCCTTTGTTTTTTCTGGTCGTAAGAAATAAATGAAATATTGACAAGCAAATTAATATTTTTTTCGCCAATTGAGTTGTTGCCATAGCTATTCGTAAGTAATTCCTTGTTTATACTATCCGTTGAGAAATGCGGCATTAAAAAGAAATAATCATCAATTTCCTCCCTATCCAATTGTTGATACGATAAGTCAAAACTTTTAAAGATTGTATTCCTTTCCTTCGAATAAAAACCCATATCTTCCGTGTGGTACAATTCGGAAATTTGCATTGGTTCATTGCGCACTTTGTTTAAATATTGTTGTGCACCAATATCATATATTTGTAAATATTGTGCGCAAATTTCAATAGCTAACGGATGGTATGCCAATAATTTGCATATATGTTTTGCAGCAGCAAGTTCATATTTATTTGTTTTGATATCCTCTCGTCTGGAAACAAGCAATGTAAGTGCAGCATTTTCATCCAACTCCTTAAGTATGCGAACCTGTAGATTGCCCATTAAAAGCATCCGTGTCGTGATCAAAACAGCACAAGAGCGTGCTCCTCGTGGTATCCATTCATTAATTACAGATTGATGTCGAACATCATCCAGAATCAATAACGTTTTGGGTCTTTGATCATCTTTTGATTCTTTATCTTTATTTTTCTTTTTCGTAGATTTTTGGGGAAGCACATTGCTGAGGTGTGCGATCACTCGTTTTGCCAGTGTTTCATCAGATTCGTCTGTTTTTCGGCTAATGTCAAGCACTTCTGCTAATTCAACGTACCCATGAATTAAATTTTCAGTATGTGCATCAATCCAATAAACGCCATTAGGATAAAGAACGCTAATTCGGTATGCAAATTCAGCAGCCAATTGCGTTTTACCAATCCCTGCAAGACCACGAATTACACAGGGTGTATTTTTAGTAGTCTTCCCGAGTGGACCATATACATCCAGGAATAAGCCAGCGAGTTCATTTTCTCTGCCAACAAAAAAATTATTTCTGTTATAAGGAATAAACAGATTATCAGGTTCAATTGGATATTTTATTTTCTTAAGTTGCGATTCTGTTAAGCGATTTTCAAGCTCTATTAGCAACTCCTCAGTATTTTTCTTTTTTACCACATGTAGACATTCGATTTCTTCTGGCAATTGTTCTAAAGAATACTCAGAAACAACATTAATGGGAATAATTGGTTTTAATAATGCTCGAGCGGTTATAATTTCTTGATGGACGGCGACGGATTTTTTTGCGTTTGATGACCAGACAAGGACAACACAATCTGAATCAATAATTCCAAGTGTAATATCTTGATTCCATAATATTGCATGTGTTAAACGCTTTTTATATTGCCAAACATCAAATTTTTTAGCTTTTAGTCTATTTTCGATTTCGCTCGCGAATTCATGATCTTCTTCTGCATAGCTAATAAAAATTGTTTTATTTTCCATGGAATCAACTCCTTTTATTCATCACTTAGATTTTTAGAATGATGCATACTCGGCATCTATCGAGTAATTTCGAAGCTGATGATTGTACTGTAAAATTGAGTTATCTTTTTAATCTTCTAAAAATACAGATGGGAACACAAGATAAAAATCATGTAACTTGTGAAAACAATAAAACTCTATAATAAAAACAGCGCAAATCTGTATACTTATAGACAATTGTTTATTCGTTGATAGCTTAATGCAGGTTGTTTTTTCTATGATGTTACAATAGTATTTAATATTAATAAAATATTTGTAAAAATCAAGATATTTTTTAATAAATGTAACAACTAAACATAAAAATGGCTAATATTACGATTCATCGGCTAAATCCAAAATGATATGACCTTTAATTTTTTATACTAATAAACAGCAAAATCATTAAAAGCTTTCCATATACTTGAACTGAACAGATAAAAACAGAAGCAACTTAACCACAAAAACAATCCCAACCCATTGGTTCTAATACACATGAAATCAACTTTTGCTTGCGTTTGATGAAAAAACATTGTATCTTTAATTAAGTTTCATAAATCATTAAAGGTTAATGGCTCATTACAAATAAAGGAGTCTGATTATGATAAAGGTTAACGATCGGTTATTCGTCGGAAATGAGAGTGATTGC
>WJKD01000430.1 GCA_014729315.1 Promethearchaeota archaeon
CCATAAAATCCGGGTTGTTTTCTGGTATGCCATGGATGCTAAGTAATTCAAATGGATCGTATCTGGATTCATTCCTTAATATTTCAGGATTTTTCAGTATTTTTATGAAATAATTCTTCCCTGCTTCGTAATTATATTTAACTAATTGAATTAATGCTGTAATAGCAAATAAATTTGTTGGAGATGAGGAGTTAAATTTTTTAGATATATATTTTATCGAATCAAACTCTATCAATTTTATTACTCTATCATACCCAATATCTGAGAAATCTAATCGCCTTAATTCATCAAAAATAATTTCAGATGTATTGGGAATTCCCCTTTTCATTTTTAGAATATTCACTAAATAATCAAATGCTTCCTCTTTAAATTTATTGTCAAGCTTGATATCAGAGATACGCTTAAAAAGAATAGAAATTAACGCTCTTTTTAGAAAGACTGGATTCTTTTTAGTACATTGTTTTTTTGCCTTGTTTAAAATGTTATTTTTAAAAAAGTTCCATGCAGATTTGGGATCTTTTGAATAAATTTCTTCGAATAGCGGTTTAAATAATAGTCGCACGACACCAATATCAGATATTGAAAAGTTGCTCCCAGATCTACCAATCCCGCTACCAATCCACTCAAATCCTTTATATCTTCCCACATAAATAATATCGAACTGAACGGCTATCTTTTCTACTATATAAAAGAAATTTGATTCGAGATTTTCAAGAATAAATTCCTTAACAATTGTATATATTTTAGGATGAGTAGTGATGACATTTTCATATTCATCATTAGTGAAATCAAAATATTCAAAAATAAAATCGATAAAATCTTTTTGATTGTTTGTCCTTGAAAAAGATATTTCTAAAATATTGGCAACTGCATCTTTCTCATCCCATTCCTGTCTTAAGCGCTCTGAACTATCCGATACTACACCAAATGGTTTAATTATTTGTTCTTTTTTGAAAAAGTTAATGATGTTTTTTGTATAAGTCTTTTTATCATCTTCTTTAGCTATTTCATAAATTAGTCTTAATGCTTTATCATAATAAAATTCATAAAACAAATTCTTATAATTATTTGCTAAAAATTTCAATAGATACGCAGCATCAATCTTCTTTTGTTCCCATTTTTTACTTAACAGATGGAGAGTTAAATTTATATAATGCTTTTTAAGCAATATTTTTTTAATAAAAAAATCAATATTGCTTACATCAAAATTATTTTTCTCTATTTTATTGGCAATAAAAAATATAATTCGACTATTAGAAGATATTGGACTTAAATATTTGCTTTGATCCAATTTTTTAAATTCTTGTTCAGAAGATAAAAACGGGGTGAGATTAACAATTTTATTCTTAATACTAATATCAGGGGAAAATGATTCAGACTTCTCTGCTATTGAATTTTTAAATTTTTCGACAGTCTCCAAAAATTTTTGACGTGTAATTGCTTCGCCTTTTGCTCCTCTTTCCAATATTTTTTTAAAGGATCGAGCTACAATGCTTTCCTGATCATCTGGACTTAAGTAGAATGGCTCATCTAAGGTGAAATATTCTAATATTCTATCCGTTACGTATCTATCACTTGTAAGTTCAATTATTTCAGTTTTAGAAAGAAAAAAAATCGCCTCTTCTGACCAATTCTTCTGTAAAAATTTTTTAACTACTTCATTATCTTTGAATTCTTCTCTCCTAAGTTTAAAATTCCAAACGAACGGATCTTTAATGTATTCATAATCTGCTCTAAACTGATCACTCATATTTTTAGTGATTATTTTGAATAGGAATTTTTCACCATACTGTTTTTGCAATTCTTTATCTATTATTGACTTAATGAGACTGTATGAAATTGGCTTATTGTGCCATTTGACTTCGAAATCAATATCATATTCATCAAAGATGAGTGTGAAATCTTCCCATTTATCACCTTCGATAACAAGCTGCTGAAAATCATCTCTTTTGTAAGATTGTAAAAGATAAAGCAAAGTTATATCAGCTTGTGCAGATATTCCCGTAAAATTATTTTGTCCAGCTTTGCTCATAATTTCCTTTAAAATTTTCAAAAATGTCTTCGAATAATGAGTAATGCATTATCTCTTGATCGTTTATATAATTCTCGATTTTTAATAATTTTTAAAAGTTCATTCCCATCGATTATATGAATATATGGATAAGACTTTCTTTCTTGATAAATATATGTTTTTGTTTGATCGTTAGTTTCCCCCGAAATTATTATATAAAAGCCATCGATATTTTTATCTACTCTTCCATTATTTGAATCAGCAAAACGAATTTCCTTTGAAAATGCGCTCTTAATCTGATTACAAATTGTTATAATATTTGGATCTTTATCTGGTCTATTTCTATAGATTAAATTACCTTTTTTGATTTGGATTCCAAAATACCTAACGTGGGAAAAGATATCATACCATTCAAAATATACGTCAATGCCATATTCGTTTGTTCCACAGGAGTCGATGATATTTTCCGCACGCAAATAGTCTCTTAGTAATGGAATTACAATTAATTTTCGTAGTTCAGCTTCACTAAGTTTTCTTAATTCATTGACATCAAGCAAATTAAAATCAATTCTATCATAGTGAGGCATTATTCTTCCTTAATTGATAGTATACTGGATTCAGAAGATATCAATTTTTTATTAATTGATCCTGCATTTTGTCTCCCCTTCTACTACCCCTCCCCAAATAAACTACCAACTCACTTGAAAACGAATCAACGATAGCCTTATACTAAGTTCCGTAGCATTAGGTTTTTCATGCGACAAAAAGACGGCGCATTCAGAATGATACATCTTTGAGTTTTTCGACCAATTCCTATTTAACATACAACCGCATCACCCGTTCCGCCAGATCCCCCAGCAGCTCAGGACCGTTCTGGATCGCATCAATCAGGCTCATCGGTCCCGGGCAAATGGAAAAATAGCTCAGCAGCCCGATTTCGAACAATTTCGGCGAC
>WJKD01000431.1 GCA_014729315.1 Promethearchaeota archaeon
GAATATAGCTATGTCCCATGTTTAACTCACGCGTAAAAATTAAACCGGCACGATCTCCGCCAACTTTTGTGACCTTAAATATTAATGTATCTCCTTCTACTGAATTTGGATCCTTCCCACTTAAATTAAACCATTTCTGGCTCGGAGTTTGATATCCAATAGGAGTATAACCAGCCATTGAGCCTGTAAATTGAGGCGTACTTGCCAATAATTCATCACTACCTTGATGTCGAAGAAATAATTCGCCTTTCATCTCTGCACTTCCCAGACCTAAACATCCCGCAAGAAGCACTACCGTATAATTCGATCCTTTAATATCACCTGTTAAAGGGAATTTCCAGCTTTGCTGATCTAAAATAAATGTATGACTATACCCTTGCGTTGTACCAGCAGAATAAGGAGGATATGGGAACCAGTTCATGACATCGCCCTTTAGATATAGTCTATTGGGGCTCGGAGGAACTCCTGTAATGCGAACACTATCAACCCCCTGATTACCAGAAGAATCTATTGCAATTGCCTTGATCCAAAAAGAACCGGGACCGATTTCCAGTCCATTGTCATCGCGATCACCTAATGTAAAAGTACCATCAGATACTTCAGCATTAATACCATTGATAAAAACGCCCATGAGGCTACTCTCTTTTTCTTCGACAGTCCCTTTTACCTGAATCGGAGAGTAAGAAAATGATTGCTCTGAAATAGGTTTTTGAATTTTCACAATTGGCGCTGAATCATCCAAAGTAATATTCAAACTGATTTCTTTAGCTACGCTATTGTTTTGATCGTATCCCACAACAGAAATTCGGTTTAATCCCGAATTCAAATGAACTTCTGTGCGAAAAGTGCTACTATCGACTGGCACTTGAATATCGTTGACTCGAACGCTGGCAATAAAAGGCGAAATGGCAAAACCTTTTAATTCGATGGGAGAAGATTTTACCAAGCTATTATTTTGAGGTGTACTTACTGTTAAGTAGCTGGCGATAAAATTTATCATCGCAGAAGTTCGGTTTCCAGAATAATCTGTAATCGATGCTGATAAAATATTTTGTCCAGTTGGGAACGATGTGCTATCTGAAACCTCCAATATTGCATTTCTATCGTCAACAGTGAAAAATTCTGCAAAGTTAGTGTTTGCAGGGACAATTATGGATCCGGTTGCCTGTCCCAGTGGTTTGCTGTTGGTGATTTGAAAGGATTCGAGCAAAATCCCTGACCCATCTTCCTCATCCTCAAATGAAATACTGATTTTATCCCTTATGGTGGGAAAGACGGCTGCATTTTGAGGCGAAATAAATCTGAGGATCGGTGCTGTATTATCAATTACCAGGCGATACGTGACCTGCGCCCGATTATTTCCGGTATTTTCTTCGACCGGCGAAGCATCAATCACTTCAACCGTAATATCATAGTACCCTGTTTCCCAATTGTAGTATGTTTGAAATTGACAACCCGCATTCGTCAAACCACCCGCAGGTACATATACCGGGCAAGAGTCTAATAGTTTTGCGGTTTGGGTCAGATATAAAGTACAGGTACAGGAAGCACCTTGGTTTCCCGTACGCTCATGAATCGGAACCTGAACTTCGACTTTATTTCCTGGTCTTGCCACCAAAGGATTAAACTTGATTTCTGAAGCATTAATAGCCAAATCAGGAACTTCAGCAGCGGATAAATCAAAAATTACATAGCAACTCTTATCATCTGAAATAAAAAGTGAATTTTCATTACACACAATAATGTCATCAAGCCAATCCACCGTGATTTCCCAATGAACCGAACCATCTTTATTCAAGGCGACTAACTCATTTCCAACAATCACATAAATTCTTCCGTTGCTGTCAATAACTGGAATATCGGATACACTAGCATTACTTTGATAATATGACCATAATAAGCTGCCATCAATGTTTCTGGCTTGAATTCTAGGATCGGATGAATCCCATTCGAATTGATTAGCCTGTGTAGTGTAGAATGTTCCATCCGTTCCAAGAGCGAAATTTTCAGAAGTAGAAATATAATTTTTCTTTTTTAGAGAACCGTCTGCATTTATTATATAATAATAAATTGTGGAAGTTAATATATGAATATTTGTTGTTTCATCAATAGCTAATCCTCGAATATAATCGCTGCTCCAGGTCAATTCAACCCATATTTTCCAAAGCTGATTCCCGTTATCATCTATTTTAAAAAGCGTATTTCTGGTACAATAATAAATCGTATTATCCGGGCTAATTAGAGGTTCTGCTGCTGAAGCTGAATAAAATTTTACCCTTTTTTCCCATTTCATATTCCCTTCTGAGGAAATCGAATAAAGATGTGTTTTTGTCCGCAGGTATATGCTACCGTCATTGCCAATTTGTGGTGCTCCCGGAGAACCTGTCGCAAGCGGATATTTCCATTTTAAGTTACCTTCCGACGTAATTGCATAAAGAAATGCCGTTGTATCGGTATCTGTTACTGCAAAGTAAATCGTACCGTCAGCGGCAGCGGCAGGTGAAGCCTTTACATGTTTTTCATCGACGCCGCACTCAAAAATCCAGTGTGTGCTTCCATCGTTTGGATCAATTGCCCACAGTTGCACGTATGGTTCGGTATTCGCCCGCATGTAAATATTGCCATCTTTGCCGACAATCGGATTCGGTTGAAAAAATCCCGATTCTTTGATGATTCGCCAGCCAGGATACGGGTATTGTGGCCCTGAATATTGGCTTCTGCTTGTATGCTGCGCATCATGTTTGTACATCGGCCAGGGACTCTCAGCGGGTTGGGCGAGCAGGAAATTTGAAAAGAAATTTGAGATGATTAATGCGATGAACATCACCTTTACGAGACAATAAGTTTTGTTTGTCATAGTTTGTTCCTTTCAGTTATGGTTTAATTTTGCTTTTCTAAATAGCCATTTGAAATATCTCCGCATCAAAACCATCTTCCGCGTCTCTGCAAAATTTTCTTCTGAGTCTTCTAATTGAGTTTCAAGCGGATAGAAATAAACACCGATGGTAACGCTGTTACATGAAAAGTTGCTACTTTGTTTGATCTTAGCAATATTTCTGTTTTAAAATTCCTGTACTTGCTAAAAATCGAATACCAAGTAAATATTTGTATTTTACTTATTTCCAAGCAAACAAAATACCAATTACATTTTTCAA
>WJKD01000432.1 GCA_014729315.1 Promethearchaeota archaeon
AGCGACACTGATGTCCGTTCCGACGAACCGGTTGCTCAACAGCCATTGGCATATTCACTGGATCAAAACTACCCCAATCCGTTCAATCCGTACACAAGCATCCGCTACACGATTCCCAATGAAGAAAACGTCACCCTGAAAGTTTACAACATCATCGGCGAAGAAATCGCGACATTGGTAAATGAGAAAAAGCAGCCCGGCAGCTACACCGTCCGGTTCGATGCATCCCATCTGCCGAGTGGTATTTACATCTATCAGATCAAGACACAAAATTTTAACACCACGAAAAAGATGTTGCTTGTGCGTTAGTTTGAAGAAATCCCTGCCAGTGCTTTGGGCGCTGGCGGGGATTGCATCCGGGAATTTGTCAAAAAGTCTTGATTATTTTGAGAAAAGTTGGTATTTTAGTTTGATAATTAATACAGAAAATAATTAAGGATGTTATATACTATGCATACTCGAATTTCAATAAATCCGCATATATGTCATGGACAGGCGTGTGTAAAGGGAACGAGAATTCCTGTTCACCAGATTGTGAAAATGCTCGCCAACGGTGATACGATTGAAGACCTGCTGGAGGAATATCCTTCTTTGGAGCGGGAAGATATTTTGGCGTGTTTGGAATATGTTGCTTCACTTGCAGAAGAGCAGGTAACCCCTCTCGAAATGGTAGAGAAAACAAAGATATCAGAAAAAATAATGTCTGTCAATGAAGTAGCAGAATTTTTCAATATAAAACCGGTGACAGTTCGGCGACAAACAGAACGTGGAGAGCTGCCTGGTTTTAAAATCGGGAATCAGTGGAGATTCCGTGAAAGCGATATCGAAAAATTTATTGATAACCAGGTTTCTCAAAAATTGTTTGCCATGAAAGCAAAGAATCTTTGGGATGATATCCAGACTGAGGTTGAACAATCAGAATATACAGCAGAAGATGTCCCGGAATTAGTAAGACAGGTAAGAGAAAAATATCGTGGGAATGAGGGGATGAATGCCAATCAAAGTCGTGGTTGATACGAATGTTTTCATATCAAGTTTTTGGGGAGGAAAACCGAAAGAGATTATCGACCTATGGATAAATGGTGAAATCACTATTTGTATCTCCGAGCCAATTTTGGCAGAGTACCTGCGGGTTATGATTGAAAAACTTCATCTCAATAAGGATAAAATCGATAGATTGGTGAATTTATTTGGCGAGAAACGAAACATTGAGGAAGTAACTCCGGCTAAAAAATTCGACGTGATCAAGGAAGATATCGATGACAATATGTTTATCGATTGCGCTGTTGAAGCAAATGCATTTTACATTATTTCCGGTGATCACCATCTTTTAGATCTGAAAAAATTTCAAGGAATTGATATTATATCTCCGGCAGCTTTTTTAAGCACAATTGAAAGAGAAAATTTTTGAATTAGCACAAACAGAGCTTGACCGCTAATACCAAAAATCGAGACTCAACTTGCTGTTATGAAGATGTTAAATCTATAAAACAGACGTATAAAAACCATTGCCCGGCTCAAGATCGTCGATCCTGGGGCTTTTATAGCACTTATCAGACATTAAAAAGTCTGACTAATATAGATTTTTTCTTTAGTCATCACTACTGTGAGGAACAAGCTCATCAGTGGCTTTGAAGCACAGTGGAAAAGCCATTAGTGCTGCGCTTTATTCGACATTTTTTTATAGTACATACTTCCATGTAATGCCAACCATCAACAAAAGCATAATATAGAAGGGCCAAACAGAAAAAGAGAGCAGTGCCTTAACGAAAATTTTGACGGGATCACCAGTCGGAATAATCGCATAGAGGTCTAAAGCTGTAATCCCACGTTTGTGTAACTTCTCGATGAAATTATTGTATGATGCTCTAAATCGTTTCTCTAATCCCAAATAATATGCGTCGAGTGCCATGAATAGAATGATTGGTATCAGCGCAATTAAGGCGTATTCTGGTTTGCTCTTATCTGCAACAACAACTAAAATCGCTGAAACAATTGCAATACACCAGCCTTTGCATGAGGCACTATTGGTTGACATTCTTTGAATCACCGATTGAGATATACTAAGATGAGCTTGAACAGCGTCAGAATTTTCGTGAAACTGGATATTATCGTCTGGCATTTTTTTAATACCTTTCTCTGATTTCAATAGCCTCCTCAATCCAATCTACAATATTCTCCTTAATATAGCAATAGACATTTGTGCTGGTTGAATATGGTGGATCGTAACACTTAACAATGCTTGATAATTTTATCTTATCATCTCCTACTGTAAAACCAGTAAACGGGTTGTTGCCCGTTAAAGACTGGTTGCCGTCTTTATCTTTGAGATTATGTATGTGGATACCCAGGACACCTTTTCCAGTATTCCATCCCTTTTTGATTTCGTAATTAATCCATTTTCTCCCCGCGGTATTAGTGCCAACGAGTACAATAGCGCAAGACCGACCTTTCATTTGTTGATTTATCCACCTCTTGATAGCATCATTTCCACCAGATGTTATTGACTCCCAATCATTGTCACTTGCCAACTGGTTTCCCTCTATAGAGCCAATATTACGTACTGTAGACGCACGCCAATTATCCGGCTTGTAGTGAAAACTTGAAAAGATTTTTCTGGCCATTTTCTTCTCCTTCGCTGTTAATGCCATTGTTAGCTGGCTTTTATGCGATTGAAAATAAAGTATTATCGTTGATTTTTGATTCAAGTTGAGATATAATATTTTCTAATTCAACATTTGCTTCGGCTTGTAGTCCTAAACAAATAGCTATTCCATCACTATCAGTGCTCAATCTTTTATCTAATTTAAGACTATATTTTTTAGATGCGTTATTATTTAAACAATAAGAATGTAATTGCATTGAATCTCCAAGACGAGCATTGTTTAAGTGTGAAAATTGAAATTCATTCTGTAAATAAGTAAGAAGAAAATCTTGAATCACTAATACAAGATGTTTGTTAATATGTTCAAAAGTTTGTACCTTATGATGTAATTGGATTAAAATTGTTTTAGCAGTCATTTTCCAATTCATTCCGAATGTCTTATAACTAGCAGTACCATCTTTTACGATACTAGAATTTATTGATTTTAAGAATCTTTGGCGAGCCGGCCAAACAGTGCCTGTTGTATCAAGAGTTTGAAGTTCAATACCAACGAAATCTCTTACCTTATTTTCATTTACTGAAACCAGAAAGTAATCAACACTTCCCCCTGGTACAGATACTTCAGGTACAATATGTAATTCATTACCTGGCTCATGTGTTGTTAATAGGTGAAGACAATCTGTAAAAATTTGCTTTTTTTCTAATAAGCGGAATGGGCAAATAATAATTGGATTAGATTTTTTGCCATATTTTACAGAACAAGTACCTATTGAGATTTCAGGTTGACTTTTCCTTATTTTAATACATCTTTTCTCTAAATATGGACAATGTTGTTCTTTAATAATTGTCTCCCAATTATGCTGGTCCTTTTCAAGAGTTGAGTAACTAAATAACTCGATAACTTCATTCATAATAGAATCATACACCTTTCATTTGCTAGTTTTATATATTCATCAGAAATATCGATTCCAATAGATTTTCTTCCTAATTTTTTAGCAACAAGCATTGTAGTTCCGGTACCGCAAAAGGGATCTAATACAACACCATTTGGCGGACAGGTCGCTAATATCGGTATTTTACATAAATCTTCAGGATAAGGAGCAAAATGAGATTTCCTTTTCTGCGTATCTTCGGGCAAAATATCCCAAACATCGGACGGCTTACTTCCGTTTGGATGATATTTTAGAAAATAGAATCCTTTTTCCAGTAACTCTTTCGCTCTACCTGAAACTCTTGTAGAATTTGAATGAGTTGTTCTTTGTTGACCACGAATAATCATTCTAAAATCAGATATCTTACCCTCTGCTACTTCAGTAAGCATTTTATCTAATGCTGAGAATGCTTCTTCTTTTTCTTCAGAAGATAACTCTGTTGACAATTCAATTTGTCTTTTATACCTTACACCACTAACTCCAGTGGCAGAGACGATGACACCATTTACTACTCTAGCCTTTTTGGGGGTAGACCTTATTGCATCAACATCGTAATAGTATCCTTTTTCAATTTTTACGAAATGAAATATATTTTCATAAACATTTCTAAGACGATCTTGTGTATTGTCTGGCCCACCTTTGACTTTATTCCAGATCACATTATTTCTGAGTATCCACCCTTGTTCATCGGACAACCTAAATGCAAGTCTCCATGGGATTCCAAGCAATCTCTTATTATTATACGAATCACCAATATTGAGCCAAAATGATCCTTTATTTTTAAGAACTCTTTTTACTTCACCGAATATATTAAATAAATTATCTATATAATCTTCATGTCTTTTTTCTAATCCAACTCCACCGTTATCATACTCTCTTTTTGCCCAATAAGGAGGACTGGTCATACAAAAATCTATTGTATTGTCTTGAAATGATTTAAGAATTTTTAACGCATTTCCTTCAAAGAAAAGCGGATCTATCGATACATTTTTTAAATATTTTTTATAAATGTCGGGATCATGTTTCATTTTTTAAATCACATTAATTTTGAATTATCAATTTTATCAATTTATGAAATTTTTATATTAAAATCAACGACATTATCCCAGCTAACGATTTTGCCGCGCTTTGCTAGCCATCATTAATTATAGTGGACTCGCTATATATTTTAAAAACTGCAGACCCATTTCATTTGTCCGACGCTGTTCTAATCCATGTTTACTCATTGTAACATGCAAACTATCAGTGTTTACTAGACCTTTATTATACAAATCCTTCCATATTAAATCATAGAATTCTCTATTACCCTTCATTTCTGAATAGGCTAACTCGAGTATTGATGAAAGCCCTCCCATATATAAATTCGGCCACTGAACGTTATTATTTGTAAACCAATCACGAGGATTGTCAAATAATTTCAATATTCTTATATGCCACTCTGTGAATGTGTCAATCAAATCTATAAATAAATGTTGTTTTGATTTATCTGGTGCTTCAGGCAAGCATGAATTCAAAATTGCATTTTTTAGAGCATTTATTTTATCCTTTTGACTTGTGCGAAGCGCAACTTGACTTGCCTGAAGTACAGTATCGATGAAATTATTATCCTCTCTTAGTTCAGAAATAGTAACATAATTCTTTTCTTCTAATTTTTTAAGTGATTTACCTACCATTTCCATCCACTCAATACGACGCTTTTCAATTGGCGGAATAATTAATGATGTAAAAAGCTCTACAGCTGAACCACCGATAAATGGAATTGCTGCCAAGCCTGATCTTACAACTTTGTGTGCAATATCACCTTTACTATTTTCGGGAGGTTTGTAATTCTTTTTAGATGGCATACATAATTCCTTATATTATAATTGGTTTGCTAAATTCAGCGGACTTAAAATATAGCTCTTGAATTTGAAGCGATATCTATTTGGACATATTAGTAACTGACAAGTTATTTTCTGCCATTTTTTGGCAGAAAATTTAAAACCTATTTGGTTCTGGCTACGCCAGGTTAGGACTTATTTCCTAATAATGCACAGCAGTTCTGGTCTTTGTTTGATTGAGTAAATTTTCACAAATCGTCTGAAGCCACATTAAAACAATTCGCTAATCGTTTGAAAGAATTATTTAATATTTTTATTAAAAATTCTTAACAGTTTATACATTTGTTTTATGAATAAAATAAAAAAAAATTCAAAAGTCAATTTATTTTTTTCTCCTTTTTCTTTTTATAACTTATCGTTTTTCCAAGACATATCCATTTTCCCCTTGCATTTCCCTTTTTTCTTTACTATATTAATCCCCATAAACCCCTTTCAAACCATTTCAAAAGGAGTCAACAGATTGCCGGTTAAAATTAAAGGAAAAACATTCTACTACACAAGTGAGGCGTTGGACAAGGCAGGAGTGCACGAATCTACCTGGCGGCGATGGCTACAGATAGCGGTTAGTTTTTTATGAGGTTATTTAATACTTAGATAATTTTTGAAAAACTTACTGAAAATAATGGTATTCTACTAATCCATCCACAACCCACTCATCGGAACCGCAAACAAATTTTCCCCAAAAGGCACGGTGCTGTTTCCGGTGTACATCACAATACCCCGAATGAATTTTCCCCCGACCAAACTCCTTAATTCCTTTAGTCCGGCAAAATCGGAAGCACGGACTGTGGCGGCGGCTTTGACTTCAATCCCCACAATGTGATCGGCGCGATTCTCTAACACAAAATCGACTTCTTTGCCGGAAACAGAGCGATAGTAAAATATATTCGGCATTGTTGCGCTCCAGGTTGCCTGTTTGGATAATTCCTGCATCACAAAACTTTCCGTTAACTGACCCACATATTTTGGATTCGCCTCTAACTGACTTTGTCCGGCGCCCATTAGGTAACTGAATAAGCCGGTGTCTGTCAGGTACAGTTTGGGAGTCTTTATCAATCGTTTGCCGACATTTCTGAACCAGGCGGGCAGCCGCTTGACAAGAAACGTGGCTTCCAATAACGCCAGATAGCGTTTAAGTGTCATCATTACCAAACCAGTATCACGGGACAGGCTGCTCATATTCGCCAGATTTCCGCTTTGATTGGCGATTAGCGACAGCAGTTGCGGAAACTGCTGTAAACCTTCGATTTTGGATATCTCAGTTATATCACGACTTAAGATTGTTGCGATATATGATTTGAACCAGGCAAGCTGTCTTCTCTCGGAGGTTAATTTATGAATTTCCGGATAGCCGCCTTTAATCATCTTTTCCATCAAATCTATTCGCGAAATTTCATTCTCATCGTGAATAAAAGAAAAATCTTTTGAGAACAGATGATCAATGAACATTGATTTTTTCTGAATTATTTCATCACAGGAAAACGGCCAGAGCGTTATTATTTCGACGCGGCCTGCAAGTGATTCCGATAGTTTGGGTAACATCAGAACATTTGCAGAGCCGGTCAGTAAAAATTTTCCGGGCTGACGATTTTTGTCGACCAGTTGTTTAATCGTTAAAAACAACTGCGGCGCACGTTGAATTTCATCAATAATGAGCTTCTTTTTAAAAGCAGATAGATAGCCCACAGGATCATTTGTGGCAGCATTAAGCACACTATAGTCATCGAGCGTTACATAATCAAAATCATATTTTTTAGCGATCCATTGCACAAGTGTGCTTTTGCCGGTCTGTCTGGCGCCATTCAACAAAACGACAGGGCTGACAGTTAATGCGTCGAGGATTTCTTCGGTAATATTGCGCGGAATATATATCATGATTATTTACCATTTATTGTTAGATAATTTAACACTTACTGTTAAATTATCACAATTTTCATTTAATGTCAAGTGATATTTTGCAATTTTAAAAATCACAAAATGTTACCAAATATTTAGCAAATTTTTATTGCATTTATCTATTAAAATGCATATTTTAAAACTTCACAAAGCAGAATTATACAATCCCCTGATCTCTACAGTCATTCAATAAACAACTGATTATTCACTTTTATGGAGGAATAATTAGCCCCCACATAAATAGGAACCGCAAATTACACCGCGAAAGAATAGGAGACATCAAATGAAGAAACATGCAATTCTGTTATTTGTATTGGCACTACTCATTTTGCACTCGTGTTCAGGAAAAAAATCAACGAATCCAACAGAAGTAGAAGATACATTGTTGGCAACTCTGACTGTGGATTCGGAAGGTGGCACGCTTACTTCGGAAAAATTCTCGCTGCAAATTCCTGCGGGTGCGCTGGCAGCTCCGGCTGAAATGAAATTGTATGCACCCGAACAGCAAAGTCCACTGGGCGCGGATGCCATCACCGATTTTTTTATGGTCGAGGGGATGCCGTCCGAATTTTCAAAGCCATTGAGAATACTACTGAAACACAGCGCTGAACTTACAGACGGAGGCGTCGTCGGGGTGGGAGAAAAATCGTATATTAAAAGTCTGGATTTGACACAGGAGATATACCGACTGATCGCGGCGAAAGATTCAGCCGGATTTCTGGTGTTTCAATTGCCGGTTCCCGCGGCAGGCTCTGCCAATAAATTAAAATTAGGGAAAATTTTCGATAGCCGGATTTCCGATGAAACGCTCTATTTTCAGGGTTCTGATTTCATTACAAGTGTTTTATCGAGCCAGGGACATTTTAAGATCGAGACGACGCTTAAATCAGTATCCAGGAACAGTCTCACGGAGCTGGGTAATCATCTCGAGGAATCGTTTTCCGTTCTCAAATCGTTGGGATTCGAGCATGAGGAAAAAGGTGAATACCCAATCGACGTTACGGTTCTCCCATTGGATGACGAAAACTATGGTTCCTACAGTTATTCAATGTTTTATGGACCCTACATGGAATTCAACAGCAAAAAGATGGCTGAGGCAGAGGAGCTCAGACTTACCGCCGGACATGAATTTTTTCATCTGGTGCAGGGCTTGTATGATAACCGGAATGCATATTCAAAATCAAAATTTTCTTCGGATCACGAATGGCTGGATGAGGCAACCGCAGTCTGGATTGAGGAAAAATTTACCACGACGCCAAATTTCGTGTCCTCTGTCCGTGGCGGAAATGAGTTGGCGCCGCTGAATGGCGCGGAAAAAGACGCAGCCGATAATGCACGACATCATGGATACGGAATGTCGGCTGCGATTAAGTATCTGACAGGGCAATATAACGAGGACAGGCTGGTTCAAATTTATCAGCAGATATTCCGCGGTTACAAACCAGTACCCGCGATCGAGAAAAGCACGGAAGGTGCGTCATCGTGGTATGGGATATTTCTGCGTGACTATATTTTGGGAAAATTGTACGGATTACTGCCATCTTTCTGGGTACCACGTGTACACGGAGAATTCAGTATCGATACGGATGCAGATACGCTCGAGACATTCACCGATCAATTGCCGGATTTGTCGGGACGTCTGTATCGAATCGCTTTGAATTACCCGGACATTGATTCTTCGGCGACGCTTGAATTCACCGCCAGTGGAGGCGAGAATGAAATTACTGTGTTTAAATACAAAAGTAAAACGATTCAATATCTGGACAGTGGCAGTGGAAATTTATCGATTCCAGATGTGCGTATTATGAAAGATGAGGGCTGGCATTTAATTACTCTTCTCACTAACAAACGTTCGGTCTCGCCTCACACGGAATCATCCGAAATAAATCTGGAGATCAGATTAAAAGAGCCACCTGAATACAATGAATGCTTCGTCGATCTGACAGCAAAAGGGAACTTCCAACGCCGTTTCCATGCCTATCCGGACAGTATCAAAAATTATGAAAATCAAACTATCTGGCACGTCACAGCATTCCCAAAGGGAAAATTTAAGGGCAATACATTCAGCGCGACCTGGGATACCACGCATACAGACGGATGGTTTGAGCGCGGGACGATGACTGCCAAAGTGAATGAGGCATGGGATATAGTTACAGAGGTAACGATAAATGAAACGTTCGGTTATCCCGAGGGACATGTGATTTATTCAGAAACGGTTTATACGTTTAAGATTGAAAATATTCCATTTGATTCCGAATGGATGGGTGTACGAGCTTATGAAGTTAGTGGCGCACAAACCTGTCCTGCAATTACACAACTGGATTTAACAACTACGACGGCGGCTTATACGGAAACGCTCACTGAATATATCTGCAATGAAGACAGCGAGATCGATGTCGAGTTCTGGAGTCCGTTAAACGGGTTGAAAAAAGCAATCGAGAAAGAGCGCGCTGAGAGGAAATTGAAACAGCGCAAAAATATTGTTGTGGAGTAATGATTCATCTATATACATGCTCAAGATCCGACGTGTCTTTGGCTGTAACTACTCAGCTATTAGTTAGCTGTTGGCTATTAGCTTTTAGAGGTATTGTAACTGCTACAGTTGAATTCGCTTCTAACTGAATTTGCCCGGTGCCCATTAAATAACTGAATAAACCGGTGTTCGTCAAGTACAGTTTGGGCGTCATTATCAATCGCTTGCCGACATTCCTGAAACAGGCTGGCAGCCGCTTGACCATAAATGTGGCTCCCAATAAATATTATTTAAACCAGGCAAGCCTTCTTCTCTCGGATGTTAATTTGTGAATCTCCGGATAGCCGCCCTTAATCATTTTTTC
>WJKD01000433.1 GCA_014729315.1 Promethearchaeota archaeon
TAATAATGTAAGGTTTTTCCGATTTTTTTAGATCTGATTAAATCAAATCTCTCGAGTGTTATAATATGCTTTAAAAAGGGTGTTCTCGTGATACCAACTTTCTTTTCAATTTTTTCGTCTCTAGCGTGAATTCCGGGATTCTCTCGAATAAATTCTAAGATTTCGTTTAATTTTTCATTTTCCAAAATTTCCAATTTCGTTCTTCGCTCGTTGGTAACTATCCAATTCTTCTCCTCTAATTTTCTAATAGCTAGAAAAATCTCTTCTTTACTGTATCCTTTATTGTAAGAAAGTTTTGCGATACATTTAGCGTATAATTTCTCGATGATGGGGTATTTTTGGAGTTTATTTTTAGATTCTACCTCAAATTCAGCGTCGTATCTTTTAAGTTTTAAAATATCTTGAGCGATCTTCAAAACATCTTTTTCAATTTCGGGTAATTCTTCAATAGAAGTTGCTTCCTCGTATTCTAGTTCTTTTTGGCGTTTTTTCCTCTCCAACAACTCAAAATCTTTTTGCCTAAATGGACTTTCCTCTAATACTTGCTTATTTTCTCCATTTTTTGTATCTCGCCTTTTTTCTAAAGACATAGTATTTTCCTCGGATTTTGTTCTTCATTTAGGCTTTTCCTTCTAAATATTCAATATAACTGAGTTGCTCCTCGTAATCCATATATTTTAGTTGAGAAGCAATTTTTGCCAAATGCTCGGGTTTTACATCAGGAAGCTTTTTAATTCGCTCAATAAGTAAAATGGGTAATTCTTCCCTGTATAGATTAATAATCGCTTCAATATACTTAACTTGTTCCTCCTTGGTTAAAAACGCTAATTCCTTCAAGAGTTCTTTTTTATCTTTTTTAGGAATTTTTAAATCGTGAATTTGAGCTCTCAAATCCTTTGAAAGCACAGTAAAAATTTTCAAAAAATACTCTTTTACTAACTTTTTGTCCTTTTTATCTTTAACGGGTAAAAGAGATTCGTTAAGTTTTAATTCAATTTCTTTTTCCGCCCTTATGTTTGTTTTTATCTCTTTAGGACTTCCTTGTTCTTTAATTTCTTCTAATTTATGAATTTCACGTTTAATTTCCTCCTTTTTTTCCTCTCCCGGACTTAGTCTTTCCTTGGGTGACGGAACTTCTCTAATTGGAGTTCTGTGAGGTAATTCCCTTACTTTTCTTCTTTCAGATTGTGGTTTCTGTGGAAGTTTTTCTACTGCAGTGATAATTTGTTCTGGTATAGGTTTTTCAATGGTGATTTCTGATTTTCCAATTAATCCTGAATAATCTGTAGGTTTTCCAAAAGATAATATGAAGATCAATGTCCCTTTGATTAAGATAAATATTCCTGCTGCCCAATACATTACACTGAGTACTCCAAGTATCAAAACTCCTAATCCATCCAAAAAATCAAATTTATATTTATTCCTAATTTTCTTTTTGAACAATAAATCTAAAAGGATTGCTCCCCCAGCGATGGACAAAAAGATTATAATTCCTTTACCCAAGCTAAGGAAGCCTTCTACAAACCAAAAAATAGAATACAAAATTATAGTAATTGCTCCAACAAACGAAATATTATTTAATGAATTTTTTAGCTTTAATCCAAAATCGTACGATTTGTTTTCATCTAATTTAGGGTATTTTACGGCGTATATCAAGACAAGTAGCCCTTTAAGAATTAGTAAAACTCCTGTTCCAAATATTATGCTACCCAAGATACCCATACAGATAGAATCAGCTACAATATGATCATATTGTTTCTTTTTTATTTTTGGTGAAACATATGAGAGATCGTATAAGGAGATTATCATTCCCGGGATACCTATAAATAAAAGACTTAATTCAATTATGCTTAAGCATATTAATACAATCGACACAATGAAAATAGGAAGAAAAGCCACAAAATTCAATTTATAAATAATTTTATGTAAGGTTGGTTCTTTAGCTTTTTCTCTTTTCTTTTTTTTAGGTTTTACTGGTTTTTTCCCTCCCGACGATATCAAAAAGGGAGTACCGCATTTTTCACAATAGACTTTTATATTATTTTCAATAAGATCCGTCAATTCGTCGGGAAACACATATCCACAATCAGAACAAACATAAATTTTCTTTGACATTTACACTCACGATACGCGTTATATTATTGTTTTTTTCATATATTTTATTTTTTATTGTTAGACCAAAAATTCATTTTAACGATTAAATCAAATAGATCATGATGATTATACTCTATAAAAAATACGAATTATTTAGATTAAAAATAAATGGAGTCCGATTTTTAAATCTAAGTCTTAATTATGATTTCTAACTAGAACAATTACGATTCAAATTTATTAATTAATCCTAACCAATCCAAGCTTTTAACGGTTCTTTCAAGCTTATGATCATCGTCAACAATATTATATTCAATATCTTCAAAAAGTTCTTCTGCTCTTTCTTTTGATAATTTCCACGAAACCACAGAATCGTTCTTACCATGATAAACAATGACTGGAACATTAATAGATGGATAATTTTGCGGATTTAATGATGGTATTGCTAACAAAGGAGCAAGTAAAATTAAACCCTTTATTTTCGCAGGATTTTTACAAGTATATAATGCTGACATTAATCCACCAAAACTACTTCCAATAAGTATCCATTTAGATTTTTTATTCAATATATCATTGAGTTGGGCCATTCTATTTTCAAATAGCTTTTTCAAGTTCACTCTCTGTTGATAAGGTTCTAAATCAGGAGTTAATATGTCAGGTATAACTTTACGAAATAAATTTCCCTTAAATCCGTGACCAGAACTCTCAAGTCCGTGGACAAAAATTATGTTTGTCGTTATAAATCACTCTTTTTTTGATGGACTGATAAATCATTTGAAACCAATTGAAGGGTAATGCTGATCTTCTTCCTCTTTTTTATTCAACTTTTTTTGCCTTAAATACCCTAGATACATCAATCCGAATAAGATGGAAAAATACAAAATCAATATAAAGGTCATTATGAGATAATATTTATTTGTATAGGATAATAAATGAAGGGCACTTCCTATAATAAATCCAGTTAATAACCTTGATTCTGTTGTACTTTTTCTCAATAATAACCTTTGCGTACCCCAATCAGCTAAACCTGGTATTGGTAATAAAATACAAAGAATTACTGCTAACTCAGGACTAATGATGTTTCCGAAAATTTTTTCAAACACATGAGTAGAGAAAAAAGCACTCATTCCTCCAAGAATAACTCCAGAACATCGTGAACAAAAATAGATGTAAGTGTTTCCGAATTTTAAATAAAAGGTATGGTCGCTCATGTAGATGGGATGATGAGTAAATAAAATGTTATATATAGTCCTTTCTTTTTTTGAAAACACAAAATCATATAAAAATAATGAAAATGGAACAATAAAAATTATTGAGGTAAGAGTTTGTAGAAAAAACTTAAACCCATAATTCCTAATGATGGTTTCGGACAAGCAATTTAAGTAAGGTGAAGTTGATGAAACGAGAATAATAATAAAAATAGAATATGTTATTGAAATTAGCACTAATGCAATAAAAATGTAAATTACATTCTTAAAAGATAAATACATGTTTGGTTCATATTTTAATAACCCACATAAGAGCCCCCATAAGGAGACGAATAGTATCCAATGTGGATAAATGTTCTCGCAAAAAGCTAATTGATATAAATATTCTCCAATAAAGCCAGCGATAAAACCGTGATACCATTTTGTTAATAAGATTAAAAAAGTGAATATTAAAAGCGTTATGTGAAAATTAAGTAAGAGGTCTTTATTGTGAATATAAACAGATGAAATTGATCCAAAAAATTCTGAAATGTAAAAATAAGTCGAAATAAGAAAAAAGCTGATTAGTAAGTTTAAAAAAATCTCTCTTAAAAATTTTTTCTGATCGAGATTGACATTCTGATTCAAATTTAACGCCGAAAAATGTTTTTAAATATACTATTTAGAAGTAGTCAAATATTAATCAAAAATTTCGTCTAAACTTTCAATTAAATCGGTCTTTGTCTTCTCGAAACCTTTTCTTAATGCTTTTAGTATGGTGCTTTTACCTGTGGGGATCTTGAGTATGGAAGGGTCTTTTTCTACTATAGCTATTCCTGCCTCGTTGTAATTTAACTGCCGCATTAATGACTCGTATGCCTTTTGTTTATCTTTAAAAGCGACTTTGACGAGATCATCATAATTATCTACATTTTCTCTTATTCTCAAGAATAACAAAGATTCTCTAACCTGTGAGATAAAAGCTTCCTTTGTTATTTCCTCTAATTTCTCATAATTCTTATGGCTCTTTTTACACTGCCTATATGTCTGATCCCCGTTTAAATAGACTGGAAAATGCTCTTCAATTACTTTATTAAATAACTCTTCCGAATCTCCATTACTTAATAAAATTAAAGCGGAGTCTAAAGTAACTTTTATTTGTTGTAAAGTACCTTCCCTCGCATCGTTCGTACACCAATAATCGTAAAAAGTTCGAACCACCGGTTTTATAATAAAAGTAAATAATCCCGCGTCTAATTCAGTATTGATAAGTTTTTTCCCATATTCTAAAGCAGAATTCATCTGCTCGATCATTTTGTCTTCTAATATCTTATAATTTCTTTTAATGTACTCTTGCTCCAATTCTTAGAATCTCCGTTCCGTAATATTATTGTAAAAAATATTAAACTTCAATATTTCTTTTAATTTATTAAATATTTATTTTAATTTAACAATAATCATAACAATAATCTTATGAATCTTTAGGTGTTGATCATTGCGTTATATGTTTAAAATTTTGCTTTTAGGTGAACCTGAATCCGTATTAGAATATGTTTCCAGAGCATTTCAAGATATTGGTCAAAATAATGGAACTTATGTGGAGTGGGTTAAGGAAATAAGAGTTCTTGACGATATTTGTGATTTGGAAATTGATGTTGTTACGAATTACGCCGCAGATTTTGATGAACTAATACCAATGGTAGACGGTGTTATTTATTTTAATAATCCTGTAAAAGAGAAGGAATCCGATTTGTTAGAAATATTTTTAGGGATAATGGAATCAGTGCAAAGGAATATTCCTTCGATCATAATCTATTACGACGATACGGGAATCATCCCAAGAGATATTAACACTCTTTTAGGAAATATATGGGTAAATCGTCCTGAATTAGAAGCATTTGTTAATTTATCTCCTAATGAATTTAATCAAGCTTTACAATGTTTATGCTTAGCAATCATTACTGGTGATACTCCACTCAATATAGAGAACGCATGGATGAGACTTCCAATATATATCCAACTTGCTAATTTATATTATGATCAAGGAGAATACCTTTCCGCAGCGCAATCCTTAAAAAAAGTAGCATCTATTAACGAATTATATCAAAATGAAGAATATTACGTATTTTTTGAGCAAGCAGCGTACAATTATTCGAAAAAAAATCAGTATTTAGAAGCAAGTAAATTATTGGAAGATATCGATCCTAAAAGATCTAAGAAATTTAAACGATTATATTATGAATCAATGATGAAAAATGCTCATAAAGCTTTTAATCGTAAAAAATTTGAGTCCGCTGCGCAACAATACGAGAGAACAGCTCATTGGGCTTCAATCGAACTAAACGAGAGAGAATTAATAGAGGAATCATTTAAATTGGCCGCAAATTCGTGGGTTTCAGCGTGTAAAAATCATAATGCGTTTAGAATTCTCGAAAACCTTTCCCACCATCTAGTAAAAAAAATTTTAAATAATCTAAGTAATAAGATTCTCAATTCAGCAGACTATTTAGTAGAAAGCGAAAATCTAGATACAGCAAAAGAGCAGCTTTATTATAGTATAAATATTTATCAAAAGGAGGGTTTGTTTAAAGAGTTAAAAAAGTTCACAGAAAAGCTTAAGGACGTTTTAGTTAAACTATTTGAGATTAAAATTGAATATAATAACCTATACGAAGCAAAAAATGTATACGACGAGATTCAAAATTTATACGATGCGTATATGCTTGAAAAAATTAACTTGGACCCTAAATTAGAAAAACTAATTAAGTCGTTTCTAGAGGAGCTGAATTTCGGTATGGCAACCATCTTAATAAACGAATTGAATTCTTTGAAGTTAAAGCAAGAATTAACGGAATATTCGCAAAAAGTGGAGGAGAATGCGAGAGCGTCGAGAAAAGAGGCGCATAAAGAATTAGTAAGTAAGGGTCTACAATTAGTTAAGGAATTCGTTGAAGAGGAAAAGAAGATCATTGTTGATTTAAATAAAGAAAAATTTGAGAAAGCTGATGAATTCTTACAGAAAGAAGAATATGGCAAAGCTGCTCAAATAATTAGAAATCAATCTATATTTTTAAAGGAAATCGGTAAAGACGATATTTCTAATGAACTATTAATGAAATCGTTAGAGATTCTAATTGATGGCAGGGAGTTTGATAAATTCTTTAAATATTATTTGGATCTAGATAAGGAGATAAGAAAAAGATTTTTGCTGACTATGTATCCAATCTTTTTACAGAAATTAAAAAGTCTTATAGAAGAACCTAATTTTCAGAAGAAAGAAAAAATATTTGAACTTTCAAATAAAAAATATCGGGAGGAGATGCTATATGAAGAATCAAAGGAAATTAGCAGACACTTTATTGAAATGATCAAAAATGAGGCCTTAAGACTAGTGCAAACCGATGATTCTATAAAAGGAATTGAAAGTGCTCTTAATCTTATTAAGAAAATTAATCATATTTCTTCTTCTTATCTTGATAAGGAGAAAGTAACTTTTGATAAAATATACGCAAAAATA
>WJKD01000434.1 GCA_014729315.1 Promethearchaeota archaeon
GAATAATGGTTTGATCAAGAGATGGTTTGATCTGGAAGATGAATGTGGAGAATTGGCTTATCAAAAAAGATCAAAAAAAGAATGGCAAGAAGAAATAGACCGATTATTTGAAAAATATCTTCCTTAATCATTCAATAAAACTTAACTCTTCCAAATCCCACTTTTTTTCTGTTTTCACTTACTATTTCGAATAATCAAAGGTGACTTTTTTAAATTATTTTTAAGTATCTTAGCAGTTTCCATACAAATCTCCCAATACTAAATAGCTAATAATGTATAGAAACAAAGTATTTTTCGTCTAAAAAGTTTATTAAGCAAGAAAACGAATTAGATACTATTGTAAAATTTTTTGAAATATTTTACGAAATCCAAAAATAAGAGAGTGATAATTATGATAATTGACGCTCATTGTCATTTCTGGGAAGAGGAATTGATGTCGAACGAATTAAAGAACATTATAATTAGAATTTGTAATCAATATGAATTCGAGCACTCTATGTTAATGAATGGCACTGCTGAAAGATTAATCAAAGAAATGGACGAAGCAGGAATTGATAAGACCGTCCTCCTTAGCTTAGATTACGAATTTCGTTATACAGGGAAAGTAGGATATCAATATGTTAACAATTATCTGGCGAATATCATCGAAGAATATCCCAATAGAATTATAGGCTTTGCGGGAATAGACCCTCGAAGAGGAAAAGAAGCAATTAAAGAATTAGAAAGATGCGTAGATGAGTTGGGTTTTAAAGGCGTTAAACTATGGCCTTTGACGGGATTTTATCCAGATGACCCCAAATTTTATCCTTTTTACGAGCGAATGCAAGAATTTAATGCGATTATATTATGTCATACTGGTACGTGTCCACCAGGGGGTTATCTTAAATATTGCAACCCTATTTACATTGATAAACTTGCTATTGATTTCCCCGATCTTAAAATTATTATGGCTCATATGGGAAGACCGTGGTCAGACGAGGCAATACAGGTCGCAACTAATAACCCCAATGTATATTTTGATGTTTCTACGTGGCAGCCAATATTTAAAACGGCGCCGATTGCCTTTATTCAAACGCTAGTTCAAGCTAAATTAAGTTGCGGAATTGAAAAAATTCTTTTCGGAACAGACTGGCCTCTCTACACACCAATGATGTCAAACGCTAAGTGGGTTAAAGCAATAAAAAAGTTAAAAATCCCACAAGCTCTAAAGTTAATGGGAAAATTCCCGGAATTTACAGAAGATGACAAGAATAAAATTCTCGGAGAAAATGCGGCTGGAGTATTAGGATTGTGAAAGAATAAAACTAATTATAAAAAGCTCTTTCAAAGATGCTTCTCTAACCATACAAACATATCCCGATATATTTGAGCTCGACCTCGTTCGTTCCACAATTCGTGAAGGAAATCGCTATATTCTTCGAATTTTTTATCTTCGCTTTTAACTTTTCCAAAAAAATCTTTAGTTGTTTCCTTATCTACAAGCTTATCGTTTCCAGCCTGCATTATGAACACGGGACATAATAATTTATCGGCGTTTTTCATAGCCCATTTCATCGATTTATCGATTTCAGCGGCAGTTTTTATTGATATTACTTCAAGTTTATGCTTGTCTGCAATGTGTTTTTTTAAAATTTTCAGATCGCTTGTAAGATGATTTTGGTCAATGATGTGTTCCACAGTTTTAGTGGGTGCAATTTTAGCTATAGTTCCTGATAATTTTTTGGCGATCTTTTTACCCGTGCTTAAATCTAATGTTAAGTTAAGTGCTGGAGAAGAAACGAGGACTCCAGGCAAGTCCGGATGATTTATAGCATAAATTAAAGATATTAAACCCCCGAAGGAATGTCCCATCAAAAATACTTTTTTATCCGGAAATTTTTCTTTTACGACATCCATAAAAAGCACAATGTCTTTTTGAATATGATCCATGCTATCAATATGACCTGGAACCTCGTCTATATTCCTCCAATGCCCTCTTATGTCGAAAGAAAAGACGCTATATCCTTTCTCAGTTAAAAATTCAGCGGGAAGAGCCATCCTATCTGAATGAGTACCCCATCCATGTATAGCAACGATACTGGCTTTAATCTCAGAAGAATCAGGTATCCAATACTGATAAAAGAGCTCCCGATTCTCTCTTCCGTTAAAAGTCCCGGCTTGATTTTTCATTTATTCCACATATTTTCTATTTATTTTTTTAATTTTTAATATGAGATTAATTGAAATAAACGTTATGTTTTTTGATCAAAATTATGCCCAAACCTAATCACGATTAGTCCTATCTTTTATTGATTAAGGTAAAATTTTAATTTCAAACCATATTTCCTATAAAAAAGAAGAATAAATTAAATTATTTCCAAAATAAGAAGTGATGAGATTATGGACAGTCGAAAAGAGTTTATAACCGTAGTTATACACGGGAGAGGTGGACAAGGCGCAGTTACTGCATCTGCGATAGTCGCAGAAGCCGCATATTTGAGCGGCAATTTTGTAGATGTCCACGCGTATCCATCATTCGGAGCAGAAAGACGAGGTGCGCCCATCCAAGCTTACGCTAAACTCTCTCGATCCAAAAAAATATGGGATCGCTCTCAAATTAATAATCCTGATGTTATTATCGTATTCGATGAGTCTGTTTTAAACCAAGATATTGCGTCGTCTCTAAAAGGAGACGGAATTATTATCATAAACTCCGATAGGGAGCCAGATTATTTTGTTAAAAAATATAGTCTTGGAGAAGATGTAAAAATAATCGCTTACGATATAAATAGGTTATCTATTGAGAATAATCTATTGATTGAAGGAAATCCTGTAGTAAATACTCCAATCTTAGGATTACTTTCAAAAGCGTTACCTGAATTAGAAATAGATAACTTAAAAAAAGTGGTCAAAACCAAGATGACTAAAGAATTGGCAGAAAAGAATATTAGTCTAATTCAACAAGGATACGATTTAGCGAAAATTCTTTAACTTTAAGTTATATTTATATCGGGAGTTTTACTATAAAAGTAGAACCTTTCTTTCTCCCTTCTGATTTTACTTCAATCGTGCCTTCATGCATTTCCACAATTTCTTTTGAGATAAAAAGACCTAGCCCTGATCCCTGAATATCGAGAAATTCGAGACCAGTTTCATATCTTTCAATCTTCCCAAATCTAGTAAACAATTTATCAATCTCTTCTTTATTCAATCCTACACCCGTGTCGGAGATTGATAATACTGAGGTATTATTGGTCTTTTTAAGAGTTAAGTTGATGTTCCCTCCTGGAGGTGTATTTTTTATGGCGTTTGATAAAAGGTTAGTTATTACCTGCTCAATTCGGAGTTTATCTATATCAATATCTAACATATTCACTAGATTTAGTTTTAACTCTAAATTTCTCTGCTTTAGAAAGTATATCATCTCTTCGGAACATGATCTAACAATCTCTGTTAAATTCTCTTTCTTTTTCTCTAATTCAAATTTTTGAAATTCTATTCGGGATATATCTAAAAGATTAGAAATAAGCTGTTCGAGTCTCCTTCCTCCTTTATCCATAATTTCAACTAATTCTAAAGACTCTTTATCTAATTTGTAACTATAAAAGTCTAACAATAGTTCGGCTGCACCCCTTATCGACATTATAGGAGTTTTTAACTCATGCGAGACTCTCGAAATAAGATCCTTTCTTACATTATCTAATTGTTTGAGCTTTTTCATTTCTTTCGAAACGAGAAGTTCAGCTTTTTTTCTCTGCGTTATTTCTCTTATAAACATCGCAGCTCGTTTCTTAGAAAAATACAAAATACGCGCTTCGAAATACCTTTCCTCGCCTCCTATAGGAAGTGAATATTCAACTAAAGTTGGTTTCCGACTAGCAAGGGTCCTCTTAATTCCATTTGAAACCTTAATGTTTAAATCTTCTGGAAGTAATTTGTTAAGTTTCCTCCCTAAAAAATCTGCGGGAAGAAGATATAAATCCTTTTTCTTTCCCTTATAATCTAATATGGTGGTGTCTTCCGATACGAAAAAATATATATCAGGGATCGCTCCAAACAACCTTCGAAGCTTCTTTTCTGAATTAAGAATCTCTTTTTCAGCTTTCTTTCGTTTTGTTACATCTCTAGCAATGGTTTGGATAAATTTTTCGTTCCCCAATCTTATTAATGAAGAATCTATACTTACCCAGATTAACTTACCTTTTTTTTTTCTTATTTGTATCTCAAATAATGGCAAAGAATTACCATTTAAAAGGGCAGTATACTTCCTTTGTATGGCAGATCTGAATTCTGGACCTATAATAGGCAACTTAATAAAATCTTTTCCAATTAATTCCTCCTTTTTGTAGCCAACTAAACCTTCTATAGCAGAATTTGCGTCTATGATCAAACCATCTATATTCATGAGTATTATGGAAAAGGAAGCGCTTTCAAATAAATGGCGATACTTCTGCTCAGATGTTTTTATTTTTTTTCTTGCTAAAATTCTTTTTGTAATATCTCGGGATATAAGAAGATATTTATATTCTTCTGAGGCGCTTTTAAGAAATTTAGCATTAGTTTCCACCCATATGTAGGAACCATCTTTTTTTCTTATTCGAAACTCTCCTTGCGCTTTTCCCTCCTTTAAAGTTATTTTCAATAGCTCTAAAGCTCCCTTAATATCATCTGGATGGAGATATTCCACGGGACTACGATTAATTATTTCTGATTTGGAAAATCCACTTATATCTTCTTGAAGATCATTGATATATACTAAATTAAGATTTTTATCTAGGATTGAAATTATATCGTTGACATTTTCAGCGATCAATCTATTAATTTCCTCTTTCATTTCTGGATTGTACCTCGCCATCAATATCGCCTTTAAATTATAGCTTAAAAAATTAGTTAAAAAGAAGGGATTATTTTGATTTTTTATTTTTATAGATGTTGGAAGAATTCCTCGTTTAAAACTGTATTAATTAGTTCTATACTTAAAAAATTTTTATTATTTCATTCTTTTTAAAAAAATCAGCATATTTTAATATATCTTTTTTAGAAAAGCGGTAATTTGACCGTAAATGTGCTTCCATGGCCTCTTCCTTCTGATTGTGCCATAATCATGCCATTGTGCATATCTACGATACTTTTAGAAATAAATAAACCTAAACCAGCACCTTGTATGTCAAGATATTCCAATCCCGATTCGTAACGTTCTATCTTTCCAAAGCGCGTAAATAAATTGTTCATTTCTTCTTCCGTTAATCCTACGCCGGTATCACTTACCGTGATTATGGCCCAGTCTGCGTCTTTAGTAAGAAATATTGTGATTTTTCCTTCAGGAGGAGTATTTTTAATCGCATTTGATAACAAGTTAGTAAGTACTTGCTCAATTCGAATTCCATCAATCTCTAAGTTGAGCGTTTCTGGTAGTCTTAATTCCATACTTATGTTTCTCTTTTCCTTCAATTGTTTCATATCGGTCGCACAATCTCTTATCAATTCAGATAAATTGAATTTTTGCTTTTTTAATTTAAACTCGCCTCTGTATTCAATGCGAGAAACATCAATTAAATTTTCCACTAAGAAATGCAATCTTTTTCTTCCCTTGTCGATCATTTCTATGAGATCTTGCACTTCCGTTTTAAGGTGATTCGAATGAACTTCCATGAGCAATTCAGAAGAACCCGAGATTGTCATCAATGGAGTTTTTAATTCATGGGATACTCTTGTAATAAGGTCTCTTCTAATCTGGTCAATTTCTTTTAATTTTTTAACTTCTTTCTTAATAATCTCTTCTGCCTTTTTTCTTTGGGTGATATTGTGACAAATTATCTGGATGTACGTTTTATTTCCCAATTTAGCCATTGATGAGCGGAAATTGACCCATATTTTATGATTTGTATTTTTAAATATTTCTAAATCTATCGAAGATAATTCTACGCCGTACATCAAAAGCTCAAGATGTTTTTCAACTGTTTTATGATATTTAGGGCTAATGATTTTCAAGTCAAGAAGATTATTCCCAATTAAATTTTCTTTCTTTCTCATAATAAGGGTTTCCAGAGAAGGATTACAATCGATGATGTTACCATCGAGATCAATTAATATTATAGTGAAAGGTGAATTTTCGAAAAGATATCTATATTTTTCTTCAGATTCTCTTATTACTTGTTCCGCTTTCACACGATCCGTTATGTCTCTACTTATGCCAAATATAACTTCTTTACTGCCCCAAAATCCTCGAGTAACTTTAGTTTCAACAGGAATCAACCTTCCTGCTTTATCGACTAATGGGAAATCACAGCTATCAAGTTCGCTCATTGCCATGCGTTGGAAAGTATTCTTAACTTCTTTCCTCATATTAACTGGATGGATTTCTATAATATGCTTACCGATTAGTTCCTCCTCTGTATATTTTAATCTTTTTAAAACAATGGTATTGGCATTAATTATATACCCCTCAAAATCCACGATAAAGATGAAATCCCGGAGTGATTCAAAGAGAACGCGAAGATTCGTTTGACTTTCTCTTAAAGCTTCTTCTGCTTTCATTTTTTCAATTACTGTACCTAATTCCCTTGCTAAAGTTTGAAGGATTTCTTTTTCTTCAAAAGAAAAAACATATCGTTTTCTTGAAATAATATTTAAGGCCCCAATAATTTTACCTTTAGCGCTTAGCGGAACGCTCGCAATTGAAAGAAAACCCCATCTTTCCGAAATTTTAGGATTATATAGTTGATAATTTTCAGAAAATATCGATTTTCCCTCAATAAAGATTCTGGAATATTTTTTCTCTTTGATCTTGATGTGATCAACTTGGTTAATGAAATCTTCGTCTAGATTTTTATGTGAGATTAAATTTGCCCTTTCTTTTTCGGTATCTACTAAATAGATTCCTCCTCCGTCAAATTTCATCAGATTGAGAGTTTTTATTAGGAATTCGTCGAGTAATAAATTGAGGTCTTGAGCTTCATTTACTTCTAATATTATTTGATTTACTATATTGATTTTATGCAAATAATTTTTGTATGTCTGTGCAGTCTTTCGCTCTTCCGAAATATCTCTAAAGATGATTAAGTACTTTTTTTCAGCATTTACATTGATGAGACATAATTTAGATTCGAACCAGATGTAATAACCATCCTTATGTAAGATTTGAACTTGCTTTTTCGTCTCCTTCCTTGAAAATTCGAATGCATCCTTAATATTATGATCATTATACAGATTAAATAAGAAACGAATGTTTTTCCCAATCAGTTCGTTTTTTGAATAGCCTAATAATTTTAAAGCGACTCTATTGTTAAGATCTTCAATTATAAAATTTTCGTTCAAAATTAGAACTAAGTCATTGATGTAATCTAAAATTACATTCTCTTTGAGATCTTTAGTTAGTTCGCTCATTATTCGCATAAATTCTAAATTTTCAAAAAGCTAGAATATAGCTAGTTACTTAAAAATTTAGTAAAGCTAGTATCTTAAAAACTTAGTTTTTTCATAAATTGACAAAATATCGAGAATTTGTGATTTCAGCATTCTTAAAAGACATATTTTATGGCTTTAATGGGTTTTTATTAGAATCAAATTCTCATTGGTTTTAGTAGTTGTTCATCCTTCTTGATTGAATAATTATTTTACTTTTTATGGAAAAAAAAACTCTTCTCTACGCTTATTGAATGATAATTCACGTTAATTATCAATTTCGATGAAATGGATATATCTTATAATCGCTTTTCATTTAAAATGGGAAGAATTTTATTTCAAAAATTATTAATTCTTTTAAGAATCAAGAATTGTCTTATTTTATTACTCATAAGACGATAGCTAATCAGTCTTATAAGGTAAATTAGACGATGCTTAATTAGTAAAATTGATATAAAAAATGACTGACTCAAAAAAAGATTACCAAAAAATTCTAGCCTCTGTTCAAAAACCCGTGATAGGAGAGGCAGGTAAAACCGGTTCGTGGAGTAATTTAAAACCCATGATCGATTTAGATATATGCATACCGGCAAAAACGGGGAAAGCCGCTTGCTTTAAATGCTGGCTTTATTGCCCCGAAGCATGTATCGAGAGATCGATCCCTCCTAAGATTGATAACGATTATTGTAAGGGATGTGGGATATGCGAAGAAGAATGTCCCGTTGGAGCAATCAAAATGGAAGAGGTGGGAGTGGAATGACTGAAACCAAGCAAAACAACCATGGACGCAAAAAAGGTCTGAGAATTCTTACCGGAAACCACGCAGCAGCTCATGCTTTTAGACAAGCAAGAGTAGAAGTAGTTTCTGCCTACCCTATTACCCCCCAGAGCCCAGTTGTTGAAAAGATTTCTGAATTTATAGAAAATGGAGAATTAAATGCGAAATTTTTGATGGTTGAATCAGAACATTCTGCGGCAGCTGCCTGTTGTGCAGCCTCAGCTACCGGATCACGAGTTGGCACAGCAACTTCAGCTCATGGTCTTGAATTAATGTACGAAATGCTTCCGTGGGCGGCGGGTAACAGATTACCCATTATTATCAACCTTGCAACTCGAGCTCTTGGAGGTCCGTGGTCTGTTTGGACGGATCACCAAGATTTTATAACTGTGAGAGATATTGGTTGGATACAATTCTTTTGCGAAGATAACCAAGAGATTTACGACACCAATCTTCAAGCATTTAAAATCGCCGAAGATCCGAGAGTTTTTCTTCCCGCTATGGTAGCGTACGACGGATATATCTTAAGCCACACTCTTATGCCTATGGAGTTAATTGAACAAGATCTAATTGACGAGTTTCTGCCACCTCTTGAACATCACATTAATCTTTCAAATATATCTGAAGTCAAAGGCGTTGACCCAGTTACTACGCCTCATATAAGAGTAAGAGCCGAAGGGACTGCACCAGGATATTATGAATATCGTTACAGCTTGCAGAAGTCTCTGGAAAACTCCATTGATGTGATCATGGAAGTTCATGACGAATTTGCTAAAAAATTTGGAAGATCGTACGGAAATGGATTATATAAAACTAATCAAACTGAGGATGCGGATGTAGTTATTTTTGCGATGGGCTCCGTCGCTTCTCAAGCAAGAACGGCTATTTCTAAACTTAGGGAGGAAGGGTTAAAGATTGGACTATGTAGCTTAAAGTTATTTAGACCTTTTCCGGCTGAATATTTGAGAGAATTTTTTAAAAATAAGAAGACTATAATTGTATTTGATAGAGATATTGGATATGGTTATGAAGGTGCATTATCCTACGAATTAAAGGCAGCATTATATGGTTTGAAAGACGCTCCTTTTATTAAAGGTTTCATCGTAGGACTCGGTGGAAGAGATATTACAACTGAGCAAATTATAGAGGGTGTTTATAGGGGATTAGACGCAGCTAAGAAGGGAGAAATCTCTTACGATTGCGATTTTCTTGGATTAAAATTAGATGAATTAGATTTTTTAAAGGAGGATAAATAAAATGGTCAAAGTTACGGATGTTTGTGAAGAGGAATATGTTCTTCCAGGAACGAGAGCTTGCGCAGGATGTTCAATGGCTTTAGTTATGAGGATAGTATTGAAAGCCTTAGGAAATAAGACAATCATGACCATTCCTGCAAGTTGTTCAACCGTTCAGACGGGAATGCAAGGATTTATGACGACTAAAGTTTCCGTTCTTAATACTCCTTTTATGTCGGCGGGAGCAGCAGCGTCTGGAATAGTGGCATCTTTAGAGGCAAAAAATTTGGGAGACGAAATCAATGTTTTGGCATTTGCAGGAGACGGGGGAACTACCGATATCGGGATTCAAGCATTAAGTGGAGCAGCAGAGAGAGGGACTAATTTTATTTATTTATGTTACGATAACGAGGCTTATATGAACACAGGTGTTCAAAGAAGTGGTTCAACACCTTTCGGAGCGTTTACTACTACCACGCCTGGAGGTAAAACGCGTCAACGAAAAGATATGGCAAAAATTCTTGAAGCTCATGGTATTCCTTACGTAGCAACGGCAAGCGCAGCCTTTCCTTTGGATTTGTACGAAAAAATAACTAGAGCTAAAGAAATCAAGGGAACCAAATATATTCATGTTCACGCTCCATGTCCCCCTGGTTGGGGATTTGAACCAAAGCACACGATCAAAATTGGAAGATTAGCTGTAGAAACGGGATTTTGGCCTTTATTCGAAGTTATCAATGGAAACTTTGTATTATCTAAGAAGAGCAAAAAATACTTAGACTCTTCCAAAAGAACCCCTGTTGAAGAATATCTTAAAGCTCAAAAACGATTTAATCAACTCAATGATAAAGAGCTAAAAATTTATCGAGAATATATCGATTCGCAATGGAAGTTAATTAATCAAAGAATTGAAGCGCAATAAAATCTATTTATTTAACCTTATTTTTCATTAAAATCTTTCTTATCTTCTATCTTTTTAATAAATATATTTAAGAAATAAAACTTAGAATAACAATATTGTGGAAGCTGCGAAATTACTAACGAAACTAGAGAAAGAGGATTTAAGAATACTAATGGCTGTAGAGCAAGGTATGAAGAGATCCGAGTATGTAACCATTAGTAACATACGATTCTATTCGAGATATAAAATCGAAGAAACTCTTTATCGCCTCAAAAAAGTACACAAGGTTGGATTATTACTCAGAAATTCAACAGGTAGCGAGATCGCCTACACTTTAAATTCTACTGCTTATGACACATTAGCACTCCATACACTTGTCGAAAGAGGATCCATTAGTCAACTGGGCCCTCTTATTGGAAAAGGAAAAGAATCAGATGTATATAGTTGTATTGACGATAATGAAAATATTTACGCTCTTAAGATTTACCGGATGGGCAGAACTAGTTTTAAAAACATAAAAAAATATAGAAATTTGGTAGGAGAACGTTCACACCTCTCTTGGTTGTACATAAACCGTCTTGCTGCAAAAAAAGAATTTAACGCGTTAAATAAAATATATTCGCTGAATTTAAATACTCCAAAACCGATTGCCTATAATAGACACATTTTAGTCATGGAATATTTAAGAGGAAAAGAGTTAGTATATTATAAATATATTGAAGACCCCCAATATTTTTTTGATCTTATTATCGATCAAGTAAGAGAGATTTATCAAGAGCTGGGGCTCATTCACGGTGATTTGGGAGAATTTAACATTGTATTAGACGAAAAAGGTGAAATTCTAATAATTGATTGGCTCCAATCAGTTAGTAAATCACATCCCAATGCAGCGTCTTTGCTTAGAAGGGACATAACAAATTTATGTATCTATTTCAAAAAAAAGTTTAATCTGGATTGCAGTATTGAAAATATTTTATCCACTTTTTAGGGAGTTTTCAGAACTTTAGGGAAATTGTCGATTTAGCTTCCCAAATATTATTAAATCTTCTAAATTGGAATTGTTTATTATCTTAAGGTTGCATAAATATGATTCCACAAATTCTATAAACTCCTTAAAATCAATTTTTTTCTTTAATATCGATAGCTTTAATTCTGCCCCCAATTTTAAAACCCTTACCATTTCTAATAATCCTTTATCCTTTTCAGGTAAGTTTTGGAGGCTGGTAAGGGAAAATACGGATTTAAATACATTTTTTCTAAATGGAAGGTGTTCTAAATCTGCCAATATTAATCCAACTTTGTCCTCTAAATTAGAATATTTATTTCTTATTTTATTGCTAAATAATTTTAACATTTTGAGGGAAATATCAATTCCTACATAATGATTAGTTATAGAAGAATTCCAATTATCCGCATTAAGGTAAAAATATTCAAATAATAATCCTGTGCCGCAACCAGCGTCTAATATAAAAGTATCCTCTAAGGTTATATTAGAGAAAATGAGTGTGTATTTTTCGAACTGAATTTTTTTATACCTCGCATCGTAAAAAATAGAAGATTGATTGTAATCTCGGATAATTTGCTTTTTTTTTCTCGATTTGATATCTCGTTTTTTCATTTGTTTAGCTCTATGGTTTATTGTGGATCTTATAAAAATATCAGATAATAAGGTTTTAATTCAAAAAAGTTTATTTTTATAAGTATATTTATAAAATTATAATAAAAATAGGAATATCAATTTAAACTTAGGTTAAAAATAAAATGTCACGACAGAGAAATAGTAAAAATCCATTATCTATTTTACAGAACGCCCAAAAATCAAAAATCTTACTCAGATTAAAAGACGGAACAGAATATAGAGGAATGTTAAAGGAAATTGACGCTTATATGAACATGATTTTAGAAGATGCCACAGAGATAATGGACGGATCTCCTGTAGCAAAATATAATGAAATATTTATCCGTGGGAACAATCTTCTATTTATCAAACCTGACGCTTCTGAAATCCTTTAATATAATCTTCATTTCAGCGTTAAATAAATCATTCACAGAAACTCGATTTTTGATCTTTATCCTTAATAATTCGGCTAATTTTTACTTTTGGTTAAACCCTTATTAGCAAGATTTAAAGATGGATTTCTTTCGGAATTATCTCCTTTTCGCGAATAATTGCGTAAGTTGCAGGATTTGGAGAATAATCTCCTCGGTAATTAGCTGCTGAAAATATTGATAAAAGTCTATTGTTAAAAAACCAGACATAGCCCTCTGGAAAGCATTCATGAGCTCTAATAAGATATTCCAGATTATAGTTGTCCATAAAATTATCAAAAGCTTTACGACCAAAGAACTTTATACCAGGACCCCTATAACTTCTCATAAATCTATCCAAGCCCTCCTTAGGGTCGTTCCATAAAATTTGAATTATTCCTTCGTTTATTGACTTGTATTTCTCCTTATTCAAATCTTTTGGCTTTAATCCTCGAATTTTCTCCAATATTTGAATGTCTTCTGGGATACCCCCGTGGAGGCACAGAATAGAATTATTGAATATGCTACAAATCGGTAACACATCGTAAACTTTTAAGATTTCAGAAAAATTGTTGTTTTTATATTTGTCTGCAAACTCATAAAAAAAACCATAGGATTGATTCATCTCTAAAGTTTCATGATTTCCTTTTAATAAAAAAATTTGAGAAGGATTCAGGATTTTCATGCATAATATGATTACTAGGCACTCCAACTGATATCTGCCCCTATCAACTATGTCTCCTAGGAAAACTGCTTTTTGGGGATTATTTTTTTCGATTAATTTTACTATTTTTAAAAGAGATTCAAGATTCCCGTGAATATCTCCAAAGACATACGAATCTTTTTTATTCTCTTTTGTGGTGAATTCAAGCATTAAATGTTCTTGTTCAAAAATCTTTTTAACTTCACTTAAAATAGCGGAAATCTGCTCAAATTCAAGATTTTGAATTAATTTTGGTTTCGAAATTAGTCTTCGAAGAAAATTCTTATCAGTCATATCACAATTGAAAAAAATTAGAAATTTTACTCTATAGTAATATTTATACGATATCTATTATACTTTAACCGAGTTCAAGTTAGATTTTAAATAAAACCCGAGAAAAATCAAAATAATAATTACCAAATCTATTGATTCGGCTATAATCGTAAAATAAGGAGAGAAACCAATTGATTTTTGTCTAGTGTCGGTTAATAAAAGAGAAGATACATAGAGAATTAGATCAATACAAAATGCTATACCAACTATAAATAGATTATTTTGGCTGACTACTCGTTTTTTATAAGCGTATAAAAAAGAAATTGAAATCCATAATAACGAAGGAATGTGCGTACATATTAAAACTAAACTTAAGAATTCAATATCTGTAGCGATGAGTATAAGGCATGATTCAATTGTCGAGATTATTATTATGATTGAAAAACTTCCAAAAACCTTTCTTGAAGGGTCTTGAATTGTTTTAAATTGAAATAAATCTGGACAAAACAGCACTATAAATCCAAAATAGATCAAAGGAGCCATCATATAAACTATATATAGGTATCGGATCTTTAATACTAATAATAACTCGCTTTGATCGGAATAGAAAAATATTAATTTATACAATAAATCGATAGCTTTTCCCATTGTTAATCCTAGAAAGAATAAATAGAAAAGAAAAGCTGGGTTGACGAGATGTTTTATTTTTACATTTTTTTTCTTCCAAATTAAGATCAATGTCATATATCCAGTGATAAATATTCTTATTATAATAAAGAGGGTTATTAAGATCATTCCACTTATTTGTATAAGAGACCGGAGTATTAATCTGCTAAAAAAATAATATAAAACTATAATCGGTATAAATTCAAATATGGCAATTAGAAAACTAATTTTTTTGGGAAAAGAATTATTAGTAGACATAAAATCTCATACTTTTACATATTTAGTCAAAAAATAAGCATAAAAAACACTCAATTTTTTTAAATTTCACTTTCTTTTAAAAGATGTTATTAACGAGAGATTTAATTATTAATCTATGTTTAAATAGAGAGAATTCTCTCTATAAATAAGTAAGAACGAGTGAAAAAGATAATAAAATTGCATAACAACGACTTTTCTTTTCTTGCTGCTTTAATAAAGCATTTTGAGGATGGAGAAATATCTGGACCAAAATACTCCTCCAAGAACGGGGTTGTTTACACTCCACAAAAGGTTGCAGACTACATAACGGAAAAAAGTTTAGTTAGTTATCTTGAACCTATTTTGGGTAAAGAAAAAGAAGAATTTGACTATTTTTCTTTAAACGATATCGTTAATTTAGCGTTAAAAAATTCTAAATTAAGGAAAAAGATCCTAAATAAATTAGAAAGAGTGAAGATTTTAGATCCTGCCTGCGGATCGGGTAGATTTTTAATTTCAGCAGCGAAAATTTTGTTAAAAACAAGAAAACAACTAAAAAACAACTCAAAGATTAAAAATCTAAAGATAGAAATTCTGGAAAACAATTTATTTGGATTTGAGATTGACGCTTTAAC
>WJKD01000435.1 GCA_014729315.1 Promethearchaeota archaeon
GGAAGATTTTCTAAAAATTGTTTGATGAAATCTATTTCTAAGTTTTCACCTGCTTCCCGAATAAATTGTTCTTCAAAACGTTTAATAGGCTTATAAGCAGTAATAATTAAATCTTTTTCAACTGCTCCTGGAGCTACCATTTGATTAAAAGTGCCTTGTTTTTTATCTAATAAGGTAACTTGCGTAATTATAAAACCGGCTTTTAATACACTATCTTGTATTGTATTCCAGACAGCGGATTTTGTATTATGAAATTCAATAGTGATCCACCGATTTGGTTTCAAAACTCTATAAAACTCTTTAAATGATTTGTTCATTAAATTTGAATAATCTCGTAATTTTTTATTCTGGGAGTTATTAATAATCGCTTCTGTTTTATTCTCTGTATATATCCTTAACCAGGCTTCGATAATATAATTTAATTCCGAATACATTAAATTTGCACCGAAAGGAGGATCTATGAATATATAATCTATTGAGTTGGATGGTATTTCTAATTTAGTAGATGAACAAGTTTGAATTAATATCTTTGATTTCCTCGCACTTCTTTTATGTTCAAAAGCTTTTTTTATATCCATCATTTTACCTTGTGCCAAGTTTATAATATTTCTTTCAGCAAAAAGGCTTGGAGGGTATATCGTATTTGGGATTACTCCCGCTAGATTAATTCTGCCATTTTTAAAACCAATATTATGTAATTTTGTACCAGTTTTTAATATAAAAGATGTTAGGGTAAATAAATTTTGATTTCTCAATTTTGATCTATTTGCTAAATTAAATAAATAACTTATAACGAACAGATTGCGTTTAGTATAAAAGTGGTGAACATGCGAATAATTATTAGTTCTTTTGGGCTCAATCGTTTTGTCGCCATCAGGCAGCCTATCTATTGGAAATTGAAATGGAATTTCTAACTCATTAATTTCTTTTAATAAATCTATATCAAATTTATCGGGTTTTTTATAAAATATTTTTTTATTAAAACTGTAATTAATCAAAACAGGTTCTTGTTTTGTTTGATAAATGGATTTACCTATATTTTTATCTTCAATCAAGGTTTTTGCTTTAATAGATATTGATTTATTTATTTCAGCTCCACAATTTGGACATTCATATTTTTTTTTGATAGACAGTGGACTTAAGGTGACTGATGAATCCCAATATGTATATTCGTTATCGCAAGATGGGCATATTAAAACATCGCTCCAAATTACATAATTAATTTTACCCGATTTATTTATATCATGCTTTGTTTTATATAACCAATTATATTCTTTTTCCGCTGTTGAAAGAATATTTTTAAGTTCAAGCTCGAATTTGATAGGATCTGTATCCGAATTTAAGTTATAAGCGATAAAACATGCAAGAGGTGAAATATCCGTAAGAATTGCATTACGATTCGTAAATTGAGCAGCAACACCCGTCATTCCTGTACCACAAAAACCGTCAAAAACGATATCCTCTTCTTTTGTATAATGTTCAATATATTTTCTTATTGCTTTATATGGAACTTTTGTATGGTAGGAATGCGCCATATAAATCGGATCATTTTTCCCTTCACTCACATCGCCGACAAACGGCTCCCGGTGATAATCATCGGTCGCTTCATCATAGGGTTTGCCGTGTTCCTTTATAAAATCGTTAATATATGGATTAGGACATGCGGTATAATATGGCGGATCAGAAAGCGCCAGTATATCTTCATCTTTACCAATTGGGAAACCTTCAATATCTCGCAGGCTATCGAGCAATTCTTCGAGAGGCGTAATCTCATTTTTATTCATTCCAAATGTGCCTTTACGTCAATTTTATTCTGATTTCTTTCTCACTTCTACCGGCTTTAATTTTTGCTTCCAGATCAAAAAATGCCTTCCGAAAGGCATCCAGCGTAAGCATTTCACCCTCATGGAAGAATGCATTCTGAAGTTGATCGCGATCTAGTTCAACAATATCAATTTTCGTAAATAACTGGTTGATCGTGTCAATCAGGCTACGGTCAATCTTTTCCGGGAGTTTCTTCTGCTCAAGTATTTTATTTATTTGCTTCTTTTCATCCGGCGTGAAATCAAGCATCTCAATATTCTCCCGGTACTGGCGGATATTATCAACAATGGTTTTCTCGTGCTGGGTGTAAATTGCGTTCAAATCTCCATCTATTCTATCAAATGCTTTTCTGATTTCCGAATAGTTAACATTGGGCTTTGGAAACAAGCATTTATTACAAATTACATAATCAGACAGAGTCGCCGAATCCAGTTGCAAACACTGATGTTTCTTTAGTTCGTCCCATTCCGCTATTTTTTGATTGAAACGAGTCGCTGCAATACAAGTTACCTGATTTAACAAAACTAATTTTTGATAGGTTTCTTGCTCCTGAATTTTTTTGAGTACATCCCAATCTGCCTTTTTCCCGACGTTGTTTTCATGTACTTTGAAGTAGAAGTCGTAAATATAAATTTTCTTAAATTGCTGAATTTTACCGGCAATGGGATTTCTAAATGAGCGCTCGATAAACTTATCAAACTCAGCTAAAATGCTGACAACATCATTCCTGAATTCTTCCAGTTTGCGATGTTGTTGTGCATCTGTCACCATGAACGGATTCTCTTGCAATGTGGTCAATGCCTGATTCATATATTCAACGGCTTTATGAATATCGCTCTGATAGTCTGATAATGCCTCATTTAGCAAATGAAGCTGCTCTAAATTGTTTTTAATTTCATGAAGTTTCCGGTTATAATCTTCAATCGATGAAAACTGAGTATGATTACTGATATCCAGCCGATTCCAATCAATTTCCAGAATATTTCGAAAATATGCTTCCACCTGATCGATTTTCAGGAAAATCATTGGTCGCTGCTTAATCTCTTCAATGAGAACGTGAGTATTCTCAATTTTATTTAAAATAGTTGATAATTTGGCTTTATACTCGCGAAAAGCAGCTAACCGTTCTTTCTCCGTTCTGATCTTTGCGCCATTCAGCCCGAGTGTATTTAATAATCTTTCTGCAAAATCGTATGAATAATCTACCTGAAGTTGAACATAAGCTATTGTTTCAAAGGCTGAAAGACTTTTAAATTCTGTTTTAATATTGTTAATATCTATTTGCTTCCCACCGCGTTGTTTCAATACAACTTTACCCTGAACAGTCAGAAGCACCAGAATCAGGTGAATTAATTCAGGTTCCAGACCATAAGGTCTATCAGCAAATTCAGCAACAATTTCCTTTTCAATGTCAGTTACCTTTGGTTTATTCTCGTGGAGAATCTGAATAATCCTGTCCACAATTTTAGACTGGCTGACATCCGGATAATTATCAGCATTCAGCAGATTGAGTGAGTTTAAGACGGTGCGAGTGTTAACAGAAAGCGATGTGAAATCTCCGCGAGTCACGTCCTGGGCGACTCTCGTAAAACTATCCACAATATTTCTCGACGAAATACTGATTGGATAGTTCGGATGGAGATCATAGTCTTCATTAAAACATTTATCAAACACCGACGCCTTGAATTCTTCCATTATTTCAGCAAGATTATTGAACTCTCTGGTTAACTGGGATTTGATAGTTTGTTTTTCTCCGTTCAAATAAAAAATATTCGATGCCATAAATATTTTTTGTAATCGAAACCTTAAACCGGTGACGGGAACGCTTCCATCGCGGTAGCCATTTAAACACTCTTCTAACTTCTTTTGCATTTTATGTTTTAAAATATTATTCGAAATCAGATCTTTGATCGCTACAATCTCTTTAATTTGTACGATATGTTCTGGTTGATTTAAGGATACTTCTATTGATAACTGGTTTTTACCGAATTTCGTTTTAGGCATTTTCGCAAACGGTGAGACCAATATAATTGCATAATCACGTTCCGGGATATTGCCAAAGCCTGATTCTTTCTTGGCAAAAATCATATATCCTTTTCTGAATGATTTGACAGTTTTCCATTCACATTCATCCTCAAAAATATCGGGAATGCCTTTATAATTTTCCAATTCCAAAATATTGGCGATTTGATGAAATAATTCATACTCAACATCGGCATCAGAAACACTCGCTTTTCGTTGATTGATTTTTTCTTCGGGATCGACGCCAACATGAAGATCAAATTTAAAATAATCATTACCGCTTATTTCATCTTTAATGTGTTTAATATAATCCCCTTCAGTTGCCTCCCTAATTTTTTTGATGATCAGAGAAATATTATCCGTTGCAGTCAGTGGTCCGTTCTGTGGGATAATTAAGAGATTTTTAACCAGCTCTTCCGGGCTGGCACCGATGTCATGTTTATTCCAGATTGCATACACAGCAAGGGCTTTGACTATTCTTAGTGCATTTTCCTGAAAAGATCCTGGCAAACCATGAATTTTTTGTTTAATAACGTTCATTGCTTTAATATAATGGTAAATCTCCTCAATATTTCGTTTATTGGGATTTGATTCCAATTCATCATAAATTTTGTCAAATGTAATAAAGTATGGAAATTCTTCATCTAAAATATATTTAATCTCTTTAATAGCAAACTGGATTACACCGCGTTTTTCAAAATAAGGCAAATCGCTAAAAAGCTCCAGCAGGAAAGGAGTTAGTGGAAATAGATTGATATATTCGTCAATATTTTTACTAACATCATCTATTTTTTCTGCAAAGTCCTTAAGTTTCTTTTCCAGATCATGGTACTGTTCCGCCGTTTTTGGAACGATACGCTGGGAAATGACTTTTTTAATGTCTTCTTTATGAATGAATATATTTAAAAATCGTTCTTCAACTCGGGCGAATCCTGCTGCAATATTTTTAAATTTGGGGCTGGTGAAAACATCTTCCTGCATTGAACCGATAAACATCAAATCTTCACTCTGACAGACCTGTCCAATGATTCTTAGAAATTGGATATCACGATTCATTAAATCAGGTTGTTTTTGGGTCAAAAAGTCGGATATTTCATCTATGACCACAAACAGTCCAATGGATGGATCTTGCTTTTTAATTATTTCGAGAATAGCATGAATATTTTCCTTGGGGTTAATGTCTTTTCTAAAATTAAACTGTGGAATATCCAAATTATATTTAAATTTCAGTTGTTTAGCAATTTCCCGAAAAAACCAGGTTTGAAGTTCAATAGCACCAGGCATAAGCTCAAACTGAACTGTCAAAAATTTTCGATCTATTTTTCTTACGGCTGAACGAATTGCCTCATTTTTGACAACATCTACTAACTCAAGATTATTTACCAGGCTAATGAGAAATGCAATCAGATGTGATTTGCCGCTGCCATAATTGCCAATTACCTTTATTGCTTTATGGTTTGGTTTTTCGAGATTGATGAAAAATTCAATGATTTGATTTTCTAATGAGTCAGATATAATATAGCTGCGAACAATTTCTTCCTGTGAATTAACTTCTTTTAAATCAGAATCAATATCAATGACGTCTTTGATTTCTTTAAAATTAAACAAATGACCAATTGCATTTGCTTTTAATTGTGCTGGATCAGTTATTATTTTGCGCACTTTTATAGGTTTGGAAAAATCATCGGCAATTTCATCAACCTTCACTAAAAGGATATCATTGATTTCCTGATCATAATAATCTGCTTTTCCTACCTCACTGTGATAAATGCGGGAACCAAGCTGCGTTTCATCTTCTAAAAAGATAACACAATTTTTATTTCGGGAGTTATATTTAAAAGCACCAATAGGAGAAATTTTGGTGAACATTTCATGATACAGAATGCTGGCATTTGTGAGAATTAAATTATTCGGTTTTGAATGAAACCATTCCTTAATTTTTGAACCAATCGAAATCAATTGCTGGTCATCATCCGAATCAAGTTCACTGCGCAATTCGAGCAGTTCTTTTTCAACATCAACAAGATGCCATTCCTCATCGATAAGATGTTTTATAATCTTTTCTTTTTTATGAGGATCTTTGCCAATAATTCCCAACAATTTAAATCGAAGACTATCTGCTTGAGAGAGGTATTCAGAAATGTGATTGTAATTCATTTTCAAGCTCCATAATTCATAAATTCAAATGTGCAGAAAAATGATCAAGGGGGGAACTCTCGTTGCTATATTAATTTAATAACATTTTGATTAAAATCAAGTAATTTATCTGTAACAATCGCTTAAAATTATGAATCAACCGCCTCGTTGGCAGCGAATCCAGATCGATGATTTGTTTGCAGATGAATTCAATAATCGGCTTATCATTGACGGAAAAATACACCTCCAATGTGTTTTTATCCGCATCCAATTCCGGCTGAATCCCGATGTCAATTTCATCGGGCAACATGAATTTAAGCACGAATTATTCTCCTTTTTTAATAAATAGCGTCTTGCTTTAAATTCTTATACCCGATATAATTTTATACTTGACTTTTTGCGATATTTTATTAAATTATTATTAGCACCCCTTGCAAGACATTCTTCAATACATCACATCTTTAAACTTGCCTGATTTTTCTGCTGAATTTTGGGGTGTTTGGTTTTATTTCGTAAATGATACAGGAGATTCGTGAGCTTTATTGCAGTAATTTTAAGACTCGAAGCAGTATAGAATCAAGGTACAGGCGAAGCGCATTTGTGAACACATTGAACCATTTTATGCTTCTAAGAGGCTGCATTCGCTTTAAGCTTAATTTTCTCCCGTCGAATTTGGAATAATTCATAAAGAAAGCTTAACTCAATTTTTTGCCCATTTTTTTGCTGCAATATCAAGTTGCTGTTGATAATAAAAACACATCGATAACTTATTATTTAATGCTTTATTAAACAAGGGAGGTTTTCATGCAAAGCAATAAATATTTAACAATTCATTTGTTGATCTCTTTATCTCTTTTAACGTTGTCCCAATTGTCATTAGCCCAGCCAAATTTAACACTTGATTTTGGACAATGTTCTTACACATTTAATGATCCTAGATTATCTGTCACATCACGAATGCTAAATAATGGGACATCAGCAGCAGGATCAAATCATATGGGCTTTTATTTGTCAAGCGATGCTAATATAACAACAAGTGATTATCGCTTTTATATCGGCAATATTAGTGGTATAGCGGCTGGCTCATCTACAGAGAAATCAATTACAGCAAATTTGCTTACAGCTTCAGTTACCCCATCCCTGCCCGCTGGAACCCATACCTATTATGTCGGCATTATTGTAGATTATCAAAACGAAGTGGCAGAGTCAAATGAAGGAGACAATGTGTGGATGTTTTCTAATCCGATAACATTTAACGTGCCAGCATCCCAACAAGTGATTACCAATCTCAATCCGAGCAATTACGAAGTAGACTCTTTGAGTGTTGGGAAAAAGTATCATATAGATAGAGATTTCGCCTTAACAAGCATTCCATCTGCTTACAATGGACTTTTATTTATAAGAACCGCCGGCGATGATAAGTATCAGACAGCATCTGATTTTTTTACATTTAATGTTTTAAAAGCTGTTACTATTTATATTGCCTACGATGATCGTGCGTTAAGTTTTCCTCTTTGGTTAACTACACAATTTAGTAAGACAGATGATAAAATTTTTACTGACGATCCAGAGCTGCAATATGTAAGATTATGGCGCAAGGATTTTGTTCCTGGCTTAGTTGTGCTTGGAGGAAATGCTGCAACCGGCGCAAGTTTTAATGGTGAAGACTTCATTAATTATTTTGTTGTTATCGAAGAACAGAATGCTACCGGTAATATTTCTTTAACTTTCAATCAAATTGATGCCGATAATTTTCCAGTTATCGATTGTTATGTGACCGTTACTGATCAAGCCACGGGAAATCCAATCAGCGGTTTATCTAGCTCAAATTTCATTGTCAGAGAAGATGGTACAAATGAAGACCCGATTACCGTAACACCGGTTGGAGGTGGAAGTGCCATTTCAGTAGCTTTGGCAATTGATAGAAGTGGTAGCATGGGCGGCACACCTTTAAGTGACGCAAAAACAGCCGCGATTGATTTTATTAACCAAATGAATACTTCTGATAGGGCGGCAATAATAAGCTTTTCCGATAACACATTAGTTGACCAGGGATTTACATCAAATAAGTCGTTACTTATTTCTGCTATTAATGGACTAAGTTCTGGTGGTGGCACAGCACTTTATGATGCAATAATAGAATCGATCAATCAGACAACTGCTCAAACTGGGCGAAAAGCAATCATCTGCCTGACAGATGGTTCTGACAACAATAGCTCAGCAACTCTTCAGGATTGTATCGATACAGCGTTACGAGCCAGCACACCGGTTTTCACTATAGGATTGGCTGTCTCAACTGTCAGTGCTCAGGAATTAAGACAGATTGCACAAGACACTGGCGGACGCTACTATGAAGCCCCTAGCTCCAATGACCTCCAACAAATATATCAATTAATCTCTCAACAATTGCAAAATCAGTATAAAATTGTTTACACTACTCATAATACTGCTATGGATGGAAGCACTCGCAATGTCGAGATAACGATTTCCTATCAAGGCAGTACAAGCACAAAAAATCGAAATTATGTTGCTCCAAGCGGAGGACAGGCTGTTCCTCTTAAATTGATACCTCCTTCCAATACTCAATCGACAGGTTCGGATTTTTGGGTGGACATTGTTGTTGGTGATGCGTCGAAACCGGTAACCAATCTATATGGTATTAGCTTTGTACTCAATTACACGACAGCTTATCTGGATGTAATGACGCCCCACAGCTCCAATGTAATTGCTGGTTCTTTTCTGGGCTCAGATTTAGTATTTTATAACGACGTGAATGAGGGGAGTGGAAAAGTCAGTATTGGAATTTCGCGAAAATCAGGGGCTGGTGGTGTAAATGGAATAGGTACGGTTCTACAATTACATTTCTTAGTTTCTAATTCAGCTCCAGATGGTACAATAATCAATTTTTCGTTTACTGAAGTAACTGCAAATGATCAAAATGGTGCTATGATCCAATTAGATCCACAAGTTTCGAGTATTAGTATTGTTAGCGGGGCAAAAGTATGGCCAGGTGATACGAACAATGATGGTATAGTTAACCAAGCTGATGTACTACCAATAGGCCTCTATTGGAATTTTACGGGTTCAAAACGTCCTAACGCATCCATCAGTTGGGTAAGCCAACAATGTCCTTTCTGGAGTCCATCACAAGCCACTTATGCTGATGCAAATGGAGATGGAATCATAAATCAGGCTGACGTATTACCGATTGGCTTAAACTGGAGTAAAACACACTCTCAGTTGGCTTATGACGGAAATTATCAGCTTGTTAAAAAACCTGCAAACAGTTCCATTATTCAACCCGTGACAGAAGCATCATACGAACTTGGAGAACAATTCTACGTAAATATCCAAATCACTGATGTAGTCAATCTTTTCGGATTATCATTTGAACTATTCGTGGATAATAAATCAGCTATAGAGCTTTTGCAGATACACGATGGCGATTTTTTAGGTGATGATTTAGTTAATTTTTATAATATTGACAATGAAGCCGGGAAAGTGAGTGTAGGATTGTCGCGTAAAACGGGGCAAGGAGGAATAACCGGAAGTGGTGTCGTAGTCAAAATATTGATGAAAGTTAATGATGATACCACTCCCAATCAGCCAATAATTCTTTATCTCTCTGATGTAACAGCCAATGATGATCAAGGCAATATCATAGATTTAAAGGTGGTTGACACGAGTTTCGTAATAGAAACAGGGGTGCGCGAAGCAATGATGCATACTGATATTCCTACGGAATTTGCGTTACTACCAAACACACCTAATCCTTTTAATCCATCCACAAACATAAACTATTTTGTTCCCAGAAATGCATCAATAAATATTTCAGTGTTTAATTCACTAGGGGAGTTTGTATGCACTCTGGTAGATGGTGAACAAGAACCTGGTAAATATTCAATTAGCTGGAATGGAACAGATGCCATTGGTCAGAGGGTAGTAACAGGCTTATATTTCTGTCGAATGGAAAGTTCAGGTTTTATAAAAACTCGAAAATTGTTATATATACGATAGGAAGACAGGGGTGTTCATCATTTGGCGCCCACTCAAAAATCAAGTGTTCATTACTTATAAATCAGGCAATTTTAATGAATACGAAGATATATATTTAATTATAATATAATTACCAGTCAAATTTACAAAACGGGGAAACTCCCTTATATTATTTAATTTAGCCATTATTTTAAAAGGGAGTTTCCCCACAATTTGGTCAAATTGCTGTAGATAGACATTATATGGCCAATCAATGAGAGCTCTAACATTACCCAGCCGGGAATAATATCCCTCATTGGATATTTCCTCCATTAAAAAAGGGCTGAAGAATTCACTCTTCAGCCTAATATCCTGACTCACGTTTTAAGACATCCAGCGACAGTCCATAGTGTGCCATGACCTCTAATAAGCCATTGTCATAATGCGGACATAAGCCGATGCAGTCGTCCTCGGTAATATTTCCATCCCGATTTCGAATACACTCGGAACAGAATTCGATCAACGTCTCCTTATCGATCCACTCACCACAATCGAAGCATCCTGGACAATCCATCGACCAGCACATTTCGAGTGAGCGTTCATGGATGTACAGGATCTCATTCTGAC
>WJKD01000436.1 GCA_014729315.1 Promethearchaeota archaeon
ACTCCAATAAATTCGTTGAGTTCAGAAAACGACTGTATTACATCTTCGAATTCTCTAGGTTTACCCGTCTGTTTTAAAATATTCAGATCATTTTTACAAGCTAGAATTGTCGCTGCTAAACACATACCTGGATATATCGCTATGGAATATCCCATTGTTTTTAATTCTTCTACAGAAAAAACAGGAGTCCTCGGTGAGAGGTTAATTAATAGTGGTTTTTGAGTGAGCAATTTTGGAACCTTTTTTACTTTATTTTTCGTCCTAGGAGCTTCGACAAAAAGAATATCCGCACCTGCTTCGGTATACATTTTAGCTCGCTCAATCGCATTATCAAATCCATGTGTTGCTATGGCATCCGTTCTTGCGATAATTAAAAAATCGGAATTAGCTCGCGCATTAACTGCAGTTTCGATTTTTGCAACCATATCTTCTGCCTCGATAACTTCTTTTCCAACCATATGGCCACATCTTTTAGGCCACACTTGATCTTCAATATGTATTGCAGAAACACCTATTTTTTCATATTCTCTGACAGTTCTATCCACATTTATTATAGTTCCATAGCCCGTATCGGCATCAGCAATCAAAGGGATGTTAATTACATCTGATATGCGAGCAGCGTTTTTGACCATCTCGGTCATTGTTAATAAGCCTCTGTCGGGAAGACCATAGACTGCAGCTGAAGTTCCGTAGCCTGTCATATAAACCGCATTAAACCCTTCTGACTCGATAATCTTAGCTCCTAATGCATCGTATGCTCCGGGAGCCATAATAAAATCGTTAGCGTCAATTAGACTCTTAATTGTTTTTTTTTCTTCCATATCTTTCCCTAATATCAAAAATTCTTATTAATTTAAATTAAATGTTATAGGTTTTTATATTTTGATGGAAGAAAAATTTGATTTTAAAGAATTAATCACTATGGAATTTTAAAATTAAATAATTTTAAAGATAGACATCATTTAATTAAATATATTCAAAAGAGTTATTTCGAGTTGAGCAAATTATAAAAGCAGCAATATTTGAGGATATAAAAAAAATCGTTTATAAAGAGGATTATCCTAAGCCCACCATCGCTTCTGATTCTGTTCTTGTTAAAACGCATTATTGCGGCATATGCGGAAGCGATCTTCACAATTATAGACAAAAGCTTTATCAAGTGCCGTTAATCATGGGCCATGAGTTTTCTGGCGAAATTGTCCAAGTTGGCGAAGATATTAAGGATTTTGAGGTTGGAGATAAGGTAGTGGGTGTCAATGTGCTTCTTGATCTTAACGAGGGTGAATTAGATGGATTAGGTATCTTTCGAAATGGAGGGTTTGCCGAATTTGTAGAGGTACCAGAGAAATATCTTTTCAAGATACCAGAGTCTATTTCAACAAAAGAAGCGGCGCTAATCGAGTCGTTTGCTAACGCTGCACGAGGGACTCGTTTATCTAAGATTGATACAAGCGAGAAAATTGCAATTATCGGGGGAGGAAATATTGGATTATGTTTTATGAATTACTTGATGCGGAAAAAAGACCCAGATTATATAATAGTTATTGAACCGCATAAATTTTTAAGAGAAAAGGCCAAAGAAATGGGAGCTACTGATAGTTTTCCACCTAGTAAGGTTAAACTTCGTAAGTTTTTCAAAAAACATGGGGATCCTACATTCATATTCGATTGCGCAGGAAACGAAAAGTCATTAACTATGGCAATTAATCTTATTACTCGAGGAGGCACTGTTTTACTCGAAGGAGTTCATAGAGGGAGCATCTCTTTTCCAATGTTTCTTATTAACTCTAAAGAAGTCTGCTTAAAAGGATGTTTAGGTCACGATAGAGACGACATTCTCAATGCCATAGACTTTTTCGAGAAATCCGATTTCGATGCGGATCAATTAATTTCGGATGTTATCCCATTGAAGGATATTGAAAAAGCATTTAATAGATGCTTGGAACCTGGTGAAAGAAACTTTATAAAGATATTAGTAAAAGTAAACGAAGTATAATCTAATAAACATTCTTAGGAAGTAGAATAATAAACTTGCTTCCTTTTGAATAGTCGTCATCTACTTTATTTTCTACCCAAATTTTTCCGTTTAAGCTGTCAACAATTCTTTCGATTAATAAAAATCCTAAAAGAACTCCTCTCATATCTCTAACTTGGTTAGCTCCTCCTTTAAAAATTCTTTTTCTTTGATGCTCGCTGATACCTGGACCGTTATCAATAAATTCAATCTTTAGATAATCTTCGCCATTTTTAATAATATCGCTTAGATAAATTTCTATTTTAATTTTGTAATCAGTATTGTATTTTACTGAATTTATAATTAGATTATGGAATAATTCAAACAACCATACATTAGCTTTAACGATCTGTCTTTTTTTAGGAGCCTTGACTTTAATTCTAATTTTTTGATTTTTGAAGTTTTCTTCAATTTTGGTAATAACAGACTGTAGTACTTCCATTACTTCAACTGATTCTAATGGGGTTTTTGCCTCTCCCACCTCTGATAATTTCTGAATTTTATAAACTAATTGCTTTCCTTCATTAGTTTGCTCTTTAATTATTTTGATTAAATTCTTAGCGTTTTCAGCTTCGAATAAGTTTCCTAAAGAATTGAGAAAAGCTAAGATAGTTTTAGCTGAATCTTGAATACGATATAATAAATCGTTTATATCGTGAACGAAAAGTTCTTTGTAAAAGTTCGCTTGGTCGTAAGCTTCGTGGAATTTTTCTTCACTTTCCTTTAAAGCCTCTTGGGCTTTCTCTTTTAACATTTCTGATTCTTTTTGTTCCGAAATGTCTTGAATTAACAATTGTACGCACATTTCGTCGTTGAACCTTGCTTGCGAGGATTGTACATTTCCCCAGATGAAGGAACCATCCTTTTTTCTCAATTTTATATCTAAAAAAGTTAGTTTTTCACCTTTAACAACATTTTTTAAACATTCCAAAAGCATTAGAAGGTATTTGGGAGGAATAATCTCTAATCTTGCAAATTTTTTATTAATAATGTCCTCCTTAGAATATCCCAACATAATTTCTAAGACCGGATTACAGTCTATAATGACTCCTTTTGAGTCAATTAAGATTATAAGCGTAGGTGAATTTTTAAACAAAAGCCGATATTTCATTTCTGATTCTTTTAACTTTTCTTGCGCTTGTTTCCGTTCTGTAATATCTCTTAAAATACATTGAACCACGTTTTGCCCTCCCATTTTTACCTCGTTAGCATTAATTTCTACGGGAATTATTTTCTGGTTAGGATTTTTAATATTTACTTCAAGAAGCGAGGACTCTTCGTTTTCTATTTTATTTAGGATTTTCCTAAGAAAATTCTCATTTGTAGCTTTTATCTCTATTTGCGAAGCGTGAAGGCTTATTATATCTTCAAGAGGTTGATTTAACAATCTTTCCGCTTGTTCGTTAGCATCGACTATTATACCTGACTTTCTATCAATAATTATTATTGCGTCTCTGGCAGCTTTAAAAAGTGCTTGATATCTGAGTTCTGCAATACGCAAAGCTTGAATAGTCGGTTTTAAGTCTTTTAAATCTTTTATTACTTTCTTTTGTATTTTTTTTAGTATTTTTTTTGCATAAATCCTATTACGGTAATCCTCCTTAAGGAGGGCAAGTTTTTCGAACACATAATTATGGAAATGATCGATTATTGCTCGTGGGATTTTTTCGTCATAAAAAATTACTAAAGATAGGGGTAGTGCTCCTCCTCGCACCGAGCTGTCCACTACATAATCAAAATAAATGGCAGCTTTTACCTTTAAGTGTGTAAAGGGTAAAATGACAGAGACTCTTTTGAAATCTTCTCCACCAAAAATAAATTGAGATATTGAAAAACAGCGAATTGCAATTACTTCCGGATCGTCAAACGCTTCATTTGGATGAAAAGATATGACCTTTACTCCGACCTCCTCATCCCAATGTGAAAAAATGATGGCTAAATCACTCTTAGGTTTTGGAAAAATCTGTTCAGAAATTTGGGTAGAAAACCAATTAAATGCTTCTTGAATTCCTTCATCCTTTAAAGCACTCGTTAAAAAGCATCTTATAGGTCGTTCTCCTAGCTTATTGATCCTAAAATTTTTTATTAAATCTTCGATGTTAGGCTTTTCTAAATCAATTTTATTAAACAAGATAAGTAAAGGTAGTTTGCTCATGTTAGGCATCAGTGCGATATTATGAAGAATTTCCCGGGCTGAATCGTAATTTTCGGTATCTGCAACATCGACTACAAAGATCAAACCATCTTGATTTTTCAAATAGGGTTTCCATAGTTCTCGAAATTTAAGTTGACCCGGGGTGTCATATACTACTAATGAAATATTATTGACAAGAACTCTCGAAATATCAATACTGGTAGTAGGTAAGGAAGGGCTAGAGATACCCTTTCTTCTCGTTTTAATTATTGTAGTCTTTCCTGCTTGGGATAAACCATAGATTAAAATTTTAGCATCTTTCCTGTCGTAGATCACGCTTTCCTTCGGAAAGGATTCGTAAAATGTCTGGAATAATGATTTAATTTTATTTAATTTTAATTGGTGAGTCTCTTGATCAGCAGAATCTGGATAAAAGGCTTCACCAGCATTATCTATTTTCTTGAATTCCTTCTCGAAGCCTTCCAATAATTCCTTGGATAAGTCAAAATTAATATTGCTATTAATATCAATTAAAATTGAAATTAAGAGTAATTCTCGATTACCCCTCGCGTATTTGCTGGGTATTTCAAAAATAAGATTGGCGCTTTTAAACCCTCCAAAAATATGAACAAAGAAACCTTCCTCATATAAATCCATTAAGGATGTTATTTGATCAATTTCGTCTTCTACAATTGACTCTGGAGCCTTCAAAAATATCCTAGGACCGTACTGGGCGTTGAAATGGCTTAAAATAAGGACTTTCAATTAAGATCCCTCAGTTCGTATTATATAATTCTTAAATTGATTATTTCAATTTTATAATTATTCCTTTTCATCTTATCTCTAAATCTTATAAAATAAATGAATCATTTCTCGAAAAATAGTTCCCATACAATCTCGTTCTACTTAAATTTCTAATAGTTAATCTAAACTCCGAATTTATGATAATATAAATCTTATTTAAAGTTATCTAAAACCCGTTTTAGCCCTATTAGATCGTAGTACAAATTTTTTGTATAATCTCTTAAGAATTAAACAACTAAATAAATTTTATATCTTCCATCTTCTAAATATAATTGTCCTGCACATAATTCTAATATACGTTCTACTAAAGCAAGCCTTAAAAGGATACCTATATTTCCAAATTCTATTATAAAATGAGACTCCAAATCTTTTTCTTCACGCTCCCACTCCTTACGATTCTGATCAGCTTTCTCTAAAATAATTTGTAATCCTGGTTTATCATTTTTCCTAATTTTAGTAATTTCTATTTTAATTTTTTTTAATTCTTTATTCTCAAAATTTAATAATATAAAGAACAAATTACGAAAAACTAATCTCAAACTTTTACTAAATTGATATTCGTTTTGCGATTGATCAATAATTTCAATCTGCATATTAATATAAGGATAGATAGAATTGTAGTCTTCTTTTGCTTTTTGTATAAGTTCGGCTATTGGAAGTTTCTCATTTGAAATATTTCTAACAGTCAAATTTGTCAATTTCTTCTCAATCTTAATTAGATCTTTTGCACATTCAATTTGTTTATTAACTGCGTTCAGTAACATCTTTTTATTTCGTTTCATCTCATAATTTTCAACAGAATTAAAATTTGAGTTTACAAAACTGCCTAATAATTTCCATAATTTTTTCATATCTGTAGTAAATAACTCATTGTAGTAAGAAATGCGATCTAATTCTTGATGGAATTCTTCTTTATTTTCTTGTAAAGTCTTCTGGAAAAAAAATTTATCGAACGCATTAGATATAAATTCTAAACAAGTTTTTAACATCAATAAAAGATAATTATTCTGTTCCTCGGGAATTGAAACGTTATCAATACAGATAAATCCTCTAACAATCTCGTTAATTTTTATGGGAAATAATAAACGAGTTGTTAATCCTTCCTCGGATTTAAAAACATCATGAGCGTCAATAGCACTTTCGCTAGATTGAAAAATGATCTTTCCTTTTGTGATTTCTTCTATTTCTAAAGTGATTAGCTCCGTTTTCATTTCTTTATCAATTTGATGGTAAATTTGCCCATTTTGAGACCAGCTATATTTTAAATTAACGAAGTCTTTCTTATTACAGAAAAAATAAACATTAATTCTTTTTGCTTTAAATTCTAGTCCTATATCGATTAATGTCTGTCGAATTAGTTTATCAAAACCCTCTTTATTAATAACCAAAAAACGGGAAGATATTTTAGATATTAATTTTTCTAATTCAAGTCTACGCTTTAAAAACAATTCCATTTTCTTTCGTTGAGTTACATTCCTTATAATCAACATAGTCATCATCCTGTTGCCTATTTGGACTTTACTAGCGCTAATTTCTAGTGGAATTTCTTTGCATTTTGAGTGTTTTAGAACAGTTTCTATAGTTTCACCGTTCAAGTTGTCATTTGCAATAATCTCGGAGAGATTACCATCCTTATTCTTAATCTTTAATTGTGTTAAATCTAATCCGATTATGTCTTCTATCGATCTCGTCAATAGCTTTTCTGCTTGAGGGTTTGCATCAAGAATTAAACCAGAATCAGTATCAATAATAATTATAGCCTCTTGCGCAAACTTGAACAGAGTTCGATACTGTAATTCGGTTGAATTAAGGTATTGAAATGTATATTTTAATTCTCTTAATTTTGAGGTGATAATATCTACAATTTGCTGTAAATCTTCTTCAACCGATTTTCCGTTTAGATAATATGTCTTTAAGGTTTTTAACTTCTTAAGGATAAAAAGGTTAAATTGTTCGATTAAGGCGATTGGTATCTTATCTTTATAAAGTAGCATAAGCGCAACTGGTATTGGTTCTTCTAATAAGGTATCTCTTTTCATATAGTCTACGTATATTGCTAATTTAGCCTTCAAACTAATCATAGGCAAGATAATGGAAGACTTGTTGTATTTCTTGTCGTTAAATAGGATTTGAGCCTTAGAAAAACATTGAACCGCAACAGATTGAATATCTTTAAAATTTCGCTTCGGTGTCGCCCCTATGATTTTGAGACCAATGTTTTCGTCCCAGCGGGCAAAAATCAATCCAACATCGCTTTTTGGTTTTGGTGAAATTTTTTCTGATAATTTGAGCGCTAACCAATTAAACGCCTCGTCAATATTTTTTCTCCTAATTCCGCTCGTAAAAAAGTACTTGAATGGTCTATCATTAAATCTGTCTAATTTAAGAACATTTACTAACTCTTCAACAGCTGGTTTACCTTGATCCACTTTATTGAATAGGATAAGTAGAGGTAAATCCCGCATTTCGGGTAAAAAAGCAATTTTATGTAATAAATCGCGAGCATCAGGAAATTTTATTCTGTCGTGAATGTCAAGTACAAACACTAAGGCGTCTTGGCCTTTAAGATACGGAACCCATAAATCCATAAACTTCAATTGACCCGGAGTATCAGTTGTTAAAAGTGAGACATTGTTTACCAAGATTCTGGAAATGTCCACATTAATAGTTGGTAGAATATTTTTATAAAGAGATTTTCGTCGAGATTTAATAATTGTAGTCTTGCCGGCTAAACTTAATCCGAAAAAAAGGATTTTAGCTTCGGTGTGTTCAATAGTTATGTGTTCAATTGAAAATGATTTAAAAAACGAGTCGAAAAGCCTATTTATCTCTTCAAACTTCTCCTTACTACCTTCAAAAACTTGAGACTTTAGGTAGAACGCTTTGTAAGCGTCGTTTACCTTTTTTAATTCGTCAGCAAAATTTTTTAATAAATCTTGAGACAAATCAAAATTAACTTTCTTATCATTCTCGAAAAGGGCGGAAATCATCAGTCGTTCTTTCTGATTTCTGCTATACTCGCTACGAATCTTGAAAAGAAGGTTGATACTCGTGAAGTTTTTAAATAAATGAACAAAAAATCCATCGTTATAAATGTCCATAAGATATGGTATCTGTTTTAAAAGAGCATTATCTAAATTGGATGGATTTTTTAGAATGACTTTCGGCCCGACGAAAAACTCGTAATAACTTAATGCTAAAACCTTTATTATAATCCCTCAATTTCATTCAAGCTGTTCTATTCTATATTTTTTCTTATTGATAAATAGTAATTAAGGAGTATATAAATTTACATAAAATTGTGCTATTCGTTCTAGTCTCACTCAATAAAATCGTATAAAAGAAGGTAAAAAAAGATAATATATTTATTTATTAATTCAGAATCTCTCCATCTTCCATTTTAATGATTCTGTCGCAACAAGTCGATTCAATCAATCGATCGTCGTGAGTAGCGATTAAAATAGTGGTGGCTCTCTCGTCTGCGATCTCTCGAAAGTAGTTTCCAATTATTTCACCGTTTTCCGAATCTAAATTTCCAGTGGGTTCGTCAGCAAATATCATTTTTGGATCGTTTATTAATGCTCGGGCAATTGCCACACGCTGTCTTTCGCCCCCACTCAATTCTTTTGGAAGATGATTTAATCGGTGTCCCATTTGAAGCATTTTTAATATCTCCTCGCATTTTTTTTTATAACCATTCTTGTTGATTTTTCCGATTTTACACATTAACTCAACATTCTGGAGCACTGATAACGACTTCACTAAATTAAACGACTGAAAAATGAATCCGATCGAATTTCTTCGAGCTTGTGTCATTAGTTTATGTTTCGTTTTTTGATTGTAAGTGGTATTTTCAAAGTTAATCTTTCCCTCAGTTGGATGTAGCAATAAACCCATAACAGATAAGAGTGTAGTCTTTCCAGCTCCGCTTGGTCCCATCAATAGAGCAACCTCTCCTTCATGCATTCTGAGATTTGCATCCTTCAGAGCTTCTACTTTGACTCCGTTTAATCCATAAGTTTTGGACACATTTTTAAGAGACATTATAACATTATTCATTTTTACATTACCTCTTAAGTGTTTAGTATTATGTAGAACAAAGCGGATAAATATAAATCTTTTATAGAGTCCAATTTTAGAAAAAGATCCTAAATAAAACAGCTAAAATTAATGTGATTGGAATTAGTATTTCGTAAGAAATGATAATAAAATCAAAAAAAAAATTATTTATACCTTAAATATTTAATTTTTCCACTATTTCTTGTTTAGGAACACCCGTTTTCCAATCCCATCCAACTTGTTCGTAGAAATTTTTGAGATTATCTTCGAGGGATAGCTCAATGTTCATCACCGCACCGCTTTTCAATGTTTTACTTACAATTTTTGGTAATTTATCGTCTTTTCTGCTAATACCTAGTTTACAATTTATTATTCGTTTTAACTGATTTCCCCGTTCTCCAGCTTTTAATGCACCCCTTTTCTTCCCTAGACTTTTAAAACCTGTTGATGCCTCCAATAATCGTGCTAATTGCGTTTGTTGAATATGAGAGAAATTACATATTACTGCGGAGTCCCATAAATTAGTTAGATTCCAATATAATGCGAGTCCTTTCTCTTTCCCATTAGCCGTAAATCTATCTCCTGTTTTAACCCCTGGGATTTTAGCAGTGTCGCCTTCGATATTAAAGATGTCGGGTTTTTCGTGACTTGCCCCTACATTACAAATCATGTACGCAAGTGCTTGTAACGCATACGCGCGAGGGTCGTGCATTGGGACTTCAAGACCCTTAACATGAGCCGCTAATTCGGGATCTACATCAAGAATCTCTGCCATTCTTTTTGTGCCTTCCGCAAGAACATCTCCGATTCCTTCTCTATTTATAGTTTTCTCTAATAACTTAATTACAACTTCTGAGTTTCCGAATTTAAGCTCTTCGTATTTGAGATCTTTTAGTAATGGTGTGATTTTTTCTGAAGCTAGTCCTTGATCAGCTAAATACAACAAAAAAGCGATGCTAACTCCCGCAGAAATAGTGTCAACGCTTTCTAAATTACATAAATGATTGCATTCTAAAATTGGGTCCCAATCTAAAATGTCGCACAATGGTCCGAAAGCAGCCGCAGTTTCGTATTCTGGGCCGTCTATTTCAATCTCTTCGCCATTCTTTTCCATAATTGTCGTTCTCCCACAAGCAACAGTGCATCCAGCACAGTTATAATTAAGAACGGGATATTTCTCTTTTAATGCTCTTCCGGTCAGATATTCCGCTTTGAAGTCGGTGGATGTAAAGTATCTGTGAGGGACATCGCCCAATACCATTCCCATATCCATATAGCATAAGGTTCCGTAATGGTTAAAGAAATTTAAACCAAAATTCTGGCTCATACCCCGTCGAATAGTTTCTACAACATCTTTTATTTTTTGAGAGTCCGCATATTCGATTTTATTTCTTCCTCTAATCGCTATTGCTTTTAATTTCTTATCACCCATGATAGCACCTAAACCACATCTACCAGCGGCTCTACCCTCATCGTTAATTATGCATCCATATTTAACGAGATTTTCTCCTCCCTTTCCTATACACGCAATCCTAACTTTCTCATCTCCGAGTCGTTGGCGGATAATTTCCACAGTTGATCTTGTATCTTTACCCCAAATATCTTGCGCATCCTCAATTTCGATATTTGTATCATTTATTACTAATATTTTGGGTTGTTCAGCTTTCCCTGTAATTATAATAGCGTCAAATCCACTCTTTCTTAAAGCAACGGGAAAATAACCTCCTGAGGTAGATTCACCCCATATTCCGGTCAAAGGAGAAATTGCAGTCACGCAATATCTGCTGCTAGAGGGCACCATCGAGGCAGTTAAGGGTCCAGTAGAGAAAATTAGCGGATTAATCGATTCAAAGGGATTTTCTTTTAATTTTCTGTAATCTTCGTCCGTGAGTATCTCGTCGGTTAATTTTGCTGATAAACCGGCTCCGCCAACGAATCTTTCTGCTATATCTTCGCTTAAATCTTTAATCTCTATCGTTTCCTTACGCAAGTCAACATAAACTATTTTTCCATTATAACCATACATTATTTTTACCTCTTAGAATTTATATAAGTTAATCAAATCCTCCATTTTGTTTTCCCACGCAATTTCCATTATTCTCCGTACATTTTCTTCGGTGAACGGTCTGCTGGAATATAAACTACAATTATCCGTATGAGCTAAATCAGTCAGTAAATCGAGCTTCTCTTCAAACTCCTCTCTTGATATTTTTGGTCGATCTAGTTCTGATATTGATTTTGGAGCACCAATCTTATCCATAAATTTTTTTAAATTCGTTATTAATCCCTTTAGGATATACTCGTCGGACTTATTAGCAAGTTCGTAAATCACTTCGTGTCGGGGTTTATTACTTAATTCAACGGCAAAAACTTCGGCAAGTTTGTGAAATCGGTCTGTGACTTTTGATTGATAAGCAATGGATGCCGCAGTAAAGATTCCTACTGAGATTCCGTGATGGACGTGAAATAAAGCACCAAAAGAATGACCAAGAGCATGTTCAATTCCTGCAGCACTGGTATTGATAAATCCTACACCCGCGAGATAAGATCCCATTTGCATTTTTTCCCTCGCTTCCATATCGTCTCCTCGCTCTACAGCCCTAGGAAGATATTGTAAAATTAACTCAATTCCTTTTATGTTCATTGCGTCTGTAAATGGCGAACTACCGATTAGAACATAAGCCCCCACAGCATGAGCCAATGCGTCCATTCCTGTGCCCATCGTCAGCCATTGAGGCATTGTTTTTACGAAATCGGGATGCAAAACAACAAAGTCGGGACAGAATTCGTATAATGCCACAGCCGCTTTCACTGGAGGCTCTCTTGTATCGTCGTAGATCATAGCGTTAAAGGATCCTTCCGCACCAGTTCCACTGGTTGTGGGAATCGCTGCTAGGATGTCCACTTTCTTACGCAGTCCTAAATAGGACGGAGGCATCATCTGATTAACGTTAATTTCGGGTTTTTCGTAATACAAAAGTATTAACTTTGACATGTCGATTGCTGATCCGCCTCCCACTGCGATAAATACTTTGGGTTTAAATTCTTTACAGATATCGATTGCCTTGATTATTTTTGATTTAGGAACTTCAGGTAGTACCTCATCAAAAATCCGGCTGTCTATATCTCGTTTATCTTTTAGTGTCTTCGCAACCCGTTCACCAAACTTCCTTAAATCTTGATCCACAATAATTAAAACTCGCTTTTCGTCGTCGTTAAGATAAGCACCGAGGTGTATTGTAAAGTCGGTGAGACTATTAGTTCCCGAGAAGACAGTTTTCGGTGTAGTTATCGGTAAATGATAGCCCTTCATTGCGTTTGAAGCGCTTTTAACATATAGATTTCGAAGTGCTGGGTCTTCGTACCAAATTTGTTCTCGTTTTGACAAATTTATCACCTTACGATTTATTTATATTAGATTCTTTTTAAGTTTTTCAAATGTTTGAAATTATCTAAGATCTTATAAAATTTGATAGAAGAGATACGCACTTGCTATATGATTCTTGGGTCTAATAGTAATAAGAACGCAGATTATAAACTCAATAAGCTAAATAATTAAAAAAGAAGGATAAAAAAATTAACCTTGAAATACGACGGCTGGATCAATTTTATGAACCTTTCTAATTGCTATTAAAGAACAAAACACAGATGTGATGATAGTTAATCCGTAAAACAGAAATGTCGTTGGCAAATGAATTATAATGGGTATAACGGCGTTCTGCGAAAATAGTCCAAGCACATATGTTAGTAATGTTGCTAACCAAAAACTAACCGAGACAAGGATTAATACTTGACCAATCAACATTTTATTAAGAAATCCTTTGCTTGCTCCAATCGCTTTTAGCGTTCCAAATTCAGGGATTTTTTCTTGAACCGTCTGATAAGTCGATATTGATATAATGATCATTCCAACGAAAAATCCCATAAACACGAGGATATATATACTACCTCCCATCCCACCCTCGTTTACGACAAAATCGTACGAATTCTGACGCAGTTCATCGCTACTTAAAATCTCCATGTCTTTTAGCTGATACACATCTTTGACTTCTTCAATCGAAGCTTCAAGGTCGTCTATTGACGCATCTTCGGCTAATTTTATCGCGTATGTATTACTCCAATTTCCTGCCCATGGAGCTGTTTTCCTCATCGTTTCGAGAGATCCCCAAATGAATGGAGTGTTCATCCACCGTGAGTTTTTACAAAACCCTACGATTTCGACTTCAACATCTCCTATAGTAAGTTTATCTCCCATTTTGGGAGTTTCCTCCATTATGTCTTTCAAGGATACATCAACAATGACGGTATTAGCGTCTTTAAGGTTATCCACGTTGCCTTTGACGATGTCCCATGGTTCAACTTCTTCACTGGATAATTCGAACCCAAGGATCATACACTCGACTATTTCTTCGTCAGTTTCAATTCTAGAGTAATCGTAAATAAGTCTATTTATCTCCTCTATTTCCTTAAGATTCTTAATCTTATCGTAGATCTCGTCATCTAAATATCCACTCCCGAAAACTTCTTCGTTATCTTCGTCTCGAATCCATACATCGTGATCCCATTTGTCGATTATACTCGAACATCTCGTTAGAACGCCGTTCCACATTCCAGCGCTATATTGAATGAGAAATAAACTCACCGTAAGCCCAACAATTATTAAAACTAGTTTTAGTTTCTTGTGAAATAAATCATTTATTGTTAAATTAACCAATTTTAATCAACCATCTACTTTTTGTAATTTTTAATATATTATTCTTTTAGAGCCCAATTTTTGTGAAAATTGCTTGAAACGATTCTTTAAAATAGGTCAATATCTACTAAAAACTCACATTTTTGGAATGGTAAAATTTAATGACTTTTTCATATTCCATCGATTATTACATCTTCTAGCAAATAATCATGAAGGAAAACTATTCGAAAGAGCAATATTTTTTTGATGAGCTTACAATTTCCAAGTTAAGCAAATTTTTGAATAATTTTGAAAATCCTTGTTTATTATGCGCTCCTATGCTTGGAAGAGAAGTTAACAAGAATCATCAAAAATGTATTATACTAGATATCGACGCGAGGTTTTCTGATGTCATTGGATTTCGATATTACGATATAAATAATCCACATTGGATCGCAAGAAATTTTGATATTATTTTGTGCGATCCCCCTTTTTTTCAATTTAGGTTCTCTTCTTTATTTAAAGCGATTGCAATGTTAAGTAATTATGATTTTGATCAAAAACTCATGATTAGCTACTTAACGAGAAGAAAGGATCGATTCTTGAGAATTTTTGACTCTTTTCGTTTGGTTTCAACTGGGTATTATCCAACTTATGTTAGCGTAGTAAATCGAGGAAAAAACCAAATTGAGTTTTTTGCTAATCTTTCACCGCGAGAAATTGCGCTATTAAATGAAATTTAATGTTCCTGATTTTGGTTAAAAACACAATACTAAAAAAGAGAAAAAGAAAGATTTTCTTTAAGATCTAAAAATAATCCCAGGGTCGGTTTTGTGAACTTTTCTAATTGAGAATAGGGAACATAGTATCCCAAGACCTATAGAAATACCGTACGCCACGAATGTCCAGAAGATGTTTAAAATTATTGGAAATGTGGAAAACTGAGATAAAATCGGAGAGATTAATAGCGCTGTAATAGTAGAAAATACAAAACTTAAGGTCACAATTATAGATGTCTGTCCTATTAGAATATTATTTACATACCTTTTATCCGCTCCTAGTGCTTTCAAGGAAACCAATTCAGGAAGTTTGTCAGAAACCGATTGATACATCGAAATAGAAATGATAACCATCGCGACCGTAAATCCAATTACTGCTAAAATCCCTAGCGAAGCAGCTACACCAAAATCATTCAAAAGATAATCCCTTACGCTTTCTTTCATCTTTTCCGCAGAAACTATTTTTATATCGTCGTCGAATTCTTCTAAATCGTCTTTTAAATCGTCAATAGTATATCCTTCATTGAGGGCAAGTCCAATATATATACTCTCGTTTTCCAAATGTAAAAGATCTTTAGCTCGATCGACATGAGTCCATATACCGGGATTTCCAAATTTTCTAAAATTTTCACAAAATCCGACAATTTTTAATTCCTCGTCAAAATCTCCGACTTTAATCTTATCACCAACAGTTAAGTCCGGAAAAAATTTATCTCTTAACAAGACATCGACTATGATTGTGCTATTTTTCTTTAAATCGTTTAAATTGCCTTCGACTAAGTCCCAGGGTTCTAATAAATCGCTCTTAGGATCGTAGCCCAAGATGAAAGAACCGGTATCTTCATCCTTATGATTTATGTTGACATAACCATCGAATACTTGATCTGCTTTCTTAACGCTCTTTGCTTCTTTAACTTCCTTAAATATGTCATCTGACACACTCCCGCTGATCATAATGTTTGGTACATTCTTTTGAATTACATAACAATCGTATTCGCTATTATCAACTACTAAAGTTGCTTGTTCCAAAGTTCCGTTTACCATTCCGAAACTAACATGGACCATTAATAAGCTCATGCTTAATCCCAGAATCACCAAGATCAACCTAGTTGGATAATGTAAAAGATCCTTTATTGTTAAATTGACCATCATTATACACTTTTAAGTTTTATTTAGAAAATTTAATTCGTTATGAAAAGTCATTTTAGATTATATAAATGACTTATAGAGCCCGATTTTTGAAAAATTATCGTTATAACAAAATTACTAACAATCTGCTTGATAATTAGGAATGGAAAAATCTTAATTAAAATCCATAATGAGTAAACATATGGCGGAAATAAATTTTGAAATTACTTGTTTTGAAAAAGGCGGACCCCAAAATAGTGACAAAGCATTAGAAATTGCCAAAAAGTACGCAGATCAATTAAATGTAAAAGATATTGTCGTCGCAAGTACAACGGGCGGAACAGCGGATAAGGCTCTGGAAAAGTTTAATCCTAGCGAGTATAATCTAATGATTGTTACGCATTCTTATTATTTCGTGAACGAAAAAAAACGCCAAGAATATGACGAAAAAAAATTGGCAGAACTCAAAGATTCGGGAGCTAAAGTATTAAGCGTTACGCATGCAATGAGTGGTATCGAACGGGGAATCAGAATATCGATGAATCAATGGTGTTTTGTTGACCTGATGGCAAAATTTTTGAGAGAACAATTTAGCCAAGGAACGAAAGTATGCATTGAAATCGCAAGTATGGTAGCTGATGCGGGAATGATCGAGAGTTTAGACAGAGATATACTTTGTATTGCTGGTACGGGAAGAGGCGCAGATACTGTCTGTTTAATTAAACCCGCCCCTACGAGCGCGTTTGATAAATTACGGGTCAGAGCGATACTTGCGAAACCTCTATAATAAATTTTTTTTATTTTTATAATAATATCTAAAATCTTGAACTACCTAATCAATATTGAGGTAAATGACGAAAATAAACCACCACAACGAGTATATATCTGAAATTAAGCAAATTAGAAAATCTTTCGGTGAGTTTGTCCGGAAGACGCCTTTAGAATTAAATAATACTTTTTCGAGGATGACTGGTAATAATATTTATTTAAAGTTAGAAAATTTTCAGAGAACGGGTTCGTTTAAAATCCGGGGAGCATATAATAAAATATCAAAATTGTCGAGAGAACAGAAAAAGCTAGGGGTGATCACAGCGTCTGCTGGGAATCATGGTCAAGCAGTTGCTCTAGCGGCTAATACATTTGATATCCCGTCTACGGTTGTTGTTCCAGAAGGCGCGCCGATTGTCAAAATCGAAGCTATTAAAAATTATAACGATCAAGGAGAAATTATAGAATATGGTCGTACATACGATGACGCTTATCAGAGGGCGTTCGAAATTAGAGAAAAGAAAAATTTAACATTTATTCATGCCTACAACGACTTGGATATCATCAATGGTCAAGCAACCATCGGTCTTGAGATGATGAATCAATATCCAGATCTTGAATACATTTTCTGTCCAATTGGGGGCGGTGGACTTATTAGTGGAATTAGTTCCTATTGTAAAACGATAAATGAGAATATTAAAATCATTGGCGTACAATCTAAAAACGCTACTTCAATGTATGAATCTCATAAGCGAGGTGAGTTAACTTTAATCGAGTTAAAAGATACAATCTGTGATGGAATTGCTGTGAAAAAACCTGGAGATATTACTTTTGAATTGATTAGAAAATATGTCGATGACATAATCCTTGTTTCAGATGAGGAAGTTGCGAATTCTATACTTTTATTATTGGAACGAGCAAAAACTTATGTTGAGGGCGCGGGAGCAGCGGCTTTAGCGGCAGTAATTTCAAACAAATTACCCTTAAAGAACAAAAGTGTTGGCGTTATAATTTCTGGTGGGAATCTTACTCCAAATTTACTCAATAGAATATTAATTAAAGGATTGATTAAAGAAGGAAGGTTAGTAAAATTTAAAACTATGATTCCCGATATACCGGGCACTTTAATTAAAGTATTGGATATTATTGCCCAAGAAAAAGGTAATATCGTTTCTATTCAACACGAGCGAGAACGATTAGAATTAGAATATAAGATGACAGAAGTCATAATCGAGATTGAAACAAGGAATCACGAGCACATAAATCAAATAATGAATAGCTTAAAACACCATTTTGAGATTGAGATCTTAAAGTTTTAATTTAGAAAACCATAGACTTCGCTTTTTTTTCCATTTCAATACAGAGCCATTCGTTATAATTAATGAATTTTAGACGCTAACCTTAAATTTGAAAGCAAATCCTAATAACTTGAGATGTCCAATAATAATAAAAATGTATATCTCCGAAAGATAGGACCCATCAACTCCACGATATTAAAATATTTAAAAAAAAATATAGGGGAAGTCTTTAAAGGTTCTAACATTTCATTTGAAATGCCCGAAGAGACACTACCTTTAAAGGATTCTGATTACAATAAAGAAAGAAAGCAATACGATGGCTCTTTGATTCTTAATCGAATTGCCCGACAATCGAAGAAAAACCTATACTTTAGAACTATTGGTGTAATGGATGTAGATCTTTTTTCCAAAGGATTAAATTTTATATTTGGTATTGCGACTATGCCTAGAAGTAGACACTCGAAATATTATGGTTCTTGTATTATTTCTGTAACGCGACTAAGGGAAGAATATTATGGAAATGCTCCTAATAGAAAATTATTCAGGACGAGGACTTTAAAAGAAGCTGTTCACGAATTAGGCCATACTTTTGGATTGCAGCATTGTAAAAATCGTTGTATTATGAGATTCTCCAACCATCTAGGAGAAACTGATCTAAAACCAGTAGAATTTTGCAGCTCCTGCAAAAAAGATTTAAATTCCTTTTTGGAAAATCTATAACTGCTTCTAATGAAAAATAAGTGAGAAAGATTAAACTTTATATGTGACTACTCAATAATTCATTAGTAATTTTATTCAAAATTAAATTTTAAGTGGTAATTGAAGTGAAATGTAAAATTTTCGAAGTGGAGAGAGGAAAAAAGGCTGAAGATAAAATTAACGATTGGTTAAATCAATTACAAAATCTCAATATTAAGTTTATAACCCAAACCATTAAAGGATCCCTTCTTATTACCTCGATCTTTTACGAAGAATAGATAAAAAGTCCAAAAATATTAACCTAAGTTTCAATTTTGGCCTGTGAATGAATTTCTAATATTTAATTAATATTAATGGCATTCTTCATAAATATTTATTAAATTAAAAAAAAAAGATAAAATACAGAAGATCTACTAGGAATTATTCAGCGTCCCATTTCCCTTCTGATCGTGCTTTTTCTATGTCCTTGGGCACTCTGTCCTTTAATGTAACATAGTCTGTTTTTGCTACGCGATTTAGTGGAAATTCGTCTATAAAGACAATTAGAGAAGGTCTTTTATATGCTGCCATCCCTCTAGCGTGTTCCATCACCTGTTCTCTTGTTAATGTCTGACTTTCTTTAACTTTTATATATGCAATTATCCCCTCCGAATATACCTCGTGTTTTCCTCCTAAAACTGCAACGTCTTCGATTTGAGGCATTTCCGCCAGAAATGCTTCTACTTCGGGAGGAAAAACCTGATATCCTTTTGGTTTTATAAGAAATTTCCTTCTTCCCTCAAGATGAAGTCCATCGTCGTCAATATAACCCATATCTCCCGTATAAAGTATTCCATCCTTTGAAAGCGTTTTATCGGTTGCTTCCTCGTTTCCAAAATATCCTAAGAATGTTTGCGGTCCTTTAAAACAAATTTCTCCTATTTCACCCTTAGCTAGTTCTTCTCCGGCGGTTCCGTCGACTTTCATTGGTTTTCGAATACTCATAGGGTAAATCGGAAAGTCATTACCTAACGCGGTGACGAATCGCTCCCAATCGTCTTTTACCGTAATATAGGTGCAGAATCCAGAGGTTTCTGTTAATCCTAAACCACCTCCAATTTGTGGGGCCATCATCCTTAGCTTTTCTAAAAAAGGCCGATCCACCGATTGACCGGCACAAATCACAAATCTTAATGAGCTCACATCGTATTCGCTATAATTAGGTAAGCGCCATTCCATCGCGTACAGAGCGGGAATCTGACCTACTACGGTAGCACGGTGTTTTTGGATCGCATCTAAGGTCTTCATTGCGTCAAAAATATGTAAGACAATACAAGTCCCCCCGCCAAAAAATGTGGTCATAAGTTGCTCTGCAGAACCACCGACATGAGAAGGAGGAAGATTTACGATCATTTTGTCCGAAACTTCAAGCCCAAAAGCTTTTGCTAAACACATATTCTGGCAAACTATTCCTTCATTCTTAATCATCGCAGGTTTCGGAAATCCCGTACTTCCAGTCGTAAAAACGATCATAATCGGGTCTTTACCATTTACTGAAGCGCATTCCTTCCGATAATCTTTCATTGACTCAAGATTTTTGACAGCTTCTTCATATTCTTGTTGTGCTTCATCCATGATTTCGTAAGCTGGGATAATTCCTTTACGATATTTATCCTCTGGCGAACTAAACTGAACAACGTATTCCAACCAAGGATTATTTTTCTTCACTGCCGCACCAATCATACCGAAATTTGCTGCTGAGGTTTTACCGAGATGGCAATACATTTTAGCCTTATCTTGAAGAATTTCTAAACAGCGCATAATTTCAGGCGGTTTTAATCTTAAATCTAGAGGCGTTAACATAACACCGAGCTTTGCGCACGCGTAAATTAATATAATATGTTCCGCTAAATATGGGAGCGAGGTTATTAAAATATCTCCTTTTCTGAAATCCATATTATACAATTTAAAAGCAATAATATCAATGTTTTGTTGGAAGTCTTTGTACGTGTATTTTTTACCCGTATCGTAAATGATAAAAGCTTCTTTATCGGGAGTCTCTTCCGCCCATTTATCTATAATACCACATAGCGTATGAGGATATTGTTCAAATTCTTCTTGTGAAATTTTTTTTCCCCTCAAAATTAATTTAAGTTTGGCTTATAATAAGAAATTCTATTAAATAACTATAATCTTATTTATTTTAATCGACTATTAAAGTATTTCATAAATAGTATTCAAGGAATTAAGTGATAATATTAATTTTTTTCAAATTTTCGTTCGAGTATTTCTAAAAACTTTTGGTGAAAAAATGTTGTGTAGGTTCGAATGCTTAAAGAATAATAGAAAATATTAAAATAAATGCAATAAATAAAATTTACATGAATGAAAGCTTGAATTCTTTGTTTAGTAGATGGAACGAATTAAACGCACAAATTGCACAAGACCTAGGAAGTTTTGATTTTGAATCCATTAAAAAAATTCGCAAAGAACAAAAACAGATTGAAAATTCAATTTACGATGAAGTGTTATTGAAAGCCCCGCAAGATATAAAGCAAATTCTCCCCGAAGAATGTGGAGAAATGGAAATGGGCTACGAAATGTCTAAAAATAAATTTTATTTTGTAATGGAGGCTCCCGACCAAGACGAAGAAGGTCCAATGATATTAGACGCTATTACCATTGACTCAAGTGGGAATGTTGAGCTTATTAAAGATTTTGAACCACCAGAATAATATTTATAATAGGCACTTCAAGTGTACAACTTTCCTAACTCTTAATTTTATACTCATTAATATTAATTTAAGGAAAATTATATTAATCAAGGTAATAAACTTTCAAATAAAGATATATAAAATTTTTACGAGGTTTATTATTCAATGAAAATCGTGTTTGACGAAAAATTTTACACTTCAAATTATGCTATGGATCCCGCAGCGTCAGCTGGTCGGATACAGAGCATTACTAATGTGTTAAATGAAGAAGAGGAATATGAGTTTATAAAACCAAGAGTTGCGAAAAAAGAAGATATCCTTAGAGCTCACACCGAACGACATTATAATCGCATAAAGAACGACGAAGTGTTATTTGAGATGGCTTCCTTAGCAGCCGGAGGTTCGATTATAGCGGCTGAAGAGGCTAACAAAGGGAATCCTACATTTGCGGTGGTGAGACCTCCGGGACATCACGCCTCTTCTGATTCTTGCTGGGGGTTTTGTTTTTTCAATAATATGAGTATTGCTCTCTTATCTTTATATTCCCAAAAGTTAATAAAGTCCGCTTTTGTCCTTGATTTTGATTTGCACACAGGCGACGGTAACATAAACATACTAAAGAGTCGCTCAGACGATTTTAAAGTGAAGATATTAAATCCAAGTTCAAGCGGAAGAACAAATTACTTAAAGGAAGTTAAAAATTACATGGAAAATTTAGAGACCATCGATATTTTCGCAGCGTCTGCGGGTTTTGATCAAGGCCACGAAGATTGGGGTCACTTACTTTATCCCGAAGATTACACCGAGATAGGGGAGCTGATGAAAGAATATTCCGAGAAATTATGCAAGGGTCGTCGTTTTGCTATTTTAGAAGGAGGATATAACCATGATGTGCTTGGAAAAAATGTGGATGCCTTTTGTCAGGGATTCAAATAACATATCATAATTCAGCTTTAAACTTAATCTTTCTCACTTCTGGCTTTTCTTCTTAAGTATTTTTTATAATTATTAATTTTCCGTTTTATTTTTGATTGCAGTGATATTGGAAATTCGTCAAAAGTGAAATCTTGATATCTTTTATAGCACCTACAACAAAAACGGATTTCTAAAATCTTGAAATCGTTGAAACAACGATTAGATGGTTTGCGATGGAGCTTAGCATCACAAGATATACAGTAATTATAAAATTCAGCAATTTTACGTTTTTTTTCAATTTCTTTTCTTCGTTTTTCTTGTTCCCTTCTTAACTCCTCTCTTCTTTCTAACTCTAAGAGATAACCTTCCATGCTTTTTGCAAGATTATTTTTAAATTCAAGATCGATTTCAAGTTGTCTTCCAATTGCTTTTCTAATTAATTCTGATCTAGTTTCGCCATTTCGTTCAGAAAGCATACTTAATGCCTTTATATATGAATCTGGAATATTAATTATAATAATTTTCATATTAAATCCCAATATCATTTCATTTTGTAAATTATACGAATTATATTGATCCTTTCAGCCTTTATAAATCTATCCTAGAGGATACTCGAGCAAACTTCTGTTAAAACAATTTTTTATCAAGAAAAAATAAAGTTTAAAGATTATTTCGAAATCTTAAATGATTAGGTAAAAATTGTTCAGCGATTCAATTTATAAACTAAATTATTAGTTTCTGATTTGGTGAAAAATCTTATTAAATCTATTTATCGCAAAATTTCAATGTAATAAGGCTTATAATAATTAGTATCCTTATTATTTTATAAAAATATGAAGAAATTGTCCAGCGATGATTCCTCAGAAGAGATACTTTTTCTAAAGGTTATTGACCTCATTCGGAAATTAGAAAAACAATTAAATCAAATCGACAGGATCTCGTTTCGAATTCATGGAGTTGAAGATATAACTCCTCCTCAAATGTTTATTTTAAGGCAATTATGGATGGAGGATGGGCTTCAGTTAAAAGAGCTTGCAGAAAGAGGGAACTGTAGCCGAGCCACTATGACGGGCGTTGTAGATAGCTTAGAAAAGAAAGGATATATTTTACGCACACCAAATCTTGAGGATCGAAGGAGTTATTTAATAAAGTTGACGTCTAAAGGAAAAGAATCTAAAGAATACAAACTTCCAATAGATAAAGAGAGAAAAGACTATTTCCGTGCGTTTTCAACCGAGGATCTTAATACATTATACCAGCTTCTCAAAAAACTATTAAATTCAATTCAAGAATAGGACTCTGGCTCTAAATTTCATTCATTTACCAATTTTTGGCAGTCTAACCTCAAACGATACTTAGTTAGGAACCTTATTATATGATTGCTTATTATATTTTAATATAATCAAAATTAACAAATTTAAATAACTTAACTTAGAATGAAAAATGGACTATAAAGAGATATTAGATAAGTGTAAACTCACCGAAAATGAAATGAAGGCATTCTTAAAACATAGCGAAAAAATGGATCCTAAAAAAGATCATAAGATGGCTTATCGTACCCTAATGAATCCAACTCGTAGGTCAGTACTTAAGGGAATTGGATTTAACGTAAAAACAACTCAAGAACTTATCAATGAGTTAAACATTGAAGAAGATCAATTAAACTATCATTTATCGATGTTAGAACAACTTCATTTCATAATGGATTGCCAAGACGGATGGAAATCGACTCCACGAGGTATAGGATTCCTTACAAACGCAACCGTAGAATTTTAATAATTATGATACCTATTATCTAACTTCTGGTGAACGATAATGGATTTGAAACATATAAAGAAACTAATCGGTGGTCCGTTTGAACTAATTGCTGATTCTCTCTCAGAAATTGTTAATGATTTGGACATCGATAAAACTGCAAAAGTCTTAGATCTTGGAACGGGAAGAGGCATGATGGCAATAATTCTCGCATTGAACGAATACCATGTTCTTACTGGTGAGCCAAAAGAGGATAAAACCATGTATGCGAAAAAAGATTGGTATGGAAATGCCCAGAAAGCAGAGGTCGCCAATTTAATATCTTTTAAGCATTTTGAGGTTGAAAAATTACCTTTTGAAAATGAATCCTTTGACGCAATTTTTACTTATGGGAGCTTTCATCATTTTCGCGACAAAAAAATTGCTTTAAAAGAAAGCCTAAGAGTACTTAAGCACGATGGAATTCTTTGTATTATTGAACCCGGGCCAGAAATGATCAAAAACATTCAAAAGAGAGTCGGAAATCATCCCGATGTTGAGGATCCAAGAAATTATTTGGACGATTTATCCGTTAGAATTGAAAAAATAAAAGATAGTCAACTTATCGATGCGTATAGAATAGTTAAAAAATAACGAAACTACAATTATTTTGTAAAATATTTTGAAATAATGGAGAAAAAAATTTGAATCTTGATGGATTCAAAAGTTTTCTTATTTTACTTGATAGAACTTATCTTCGAATTCTGGTTTTCCGCTATACTTTTGCATGAATAATAATGGGCCCTTGTCGAGATTTTTAAAGAAGTATGAAGGAATCCTAATACCTGCTTTTTTAAGTTTTTCTTGGAGTCCTTCTGTAGAAGGCGGACATCCTTCTAACATGATTAATTCGTTGATATTTGGATGATTTTTGTTTTTGTTACATTGACATTGACCGACTAAAATCGTTTTATTCATATCGGGAGATGGTTCCATCCTTTTTCCTGTGAGTACTTCTATTTTATCGAATGGTTTTCCTTTCCACGCAGCTTTAATTCCCATTAAAAGTATACCGTTTAACATCGAACAATAGGTACACATAGACTTGTCGTATTTATGATATTTAATCCCAGAAATTCCGGCTTTTTCATAAGGTAAAGGCAAATCGTCGTCTCCCGCGTAAATGTAATCCCATTCGTGATGCTCAGCTAATTCATCGATATTTTCCCCTTTAATTTCAATATCGGATAAATCTAAGGGTCTTTTTCTTTCATCGGCAGCTTCTTTTAGATGGGGGATGTCAGAAGGCTCGAATCCTAATAGTTTAGCTCCTACGATGTCAGCAGCTAAAATATCTTTAGAGGCTACTAATATATTCATCCTGTGGGCCTTCCCATCCATGGCTGGTCCGCGCTCAAGCGAATATATCCCGTCAATAATCGTCAATCCATGAGATATTGAGTTGGGAAGGTGCGCAACATTGTAATCTAAATCGTGTTCAGGATCTGCACTATGGAATTTTTTTCGGGAGGGCATATTAATTAAACCCTTTAGATTTTTTATCCCAAGACTAACCATACATTGAGCGTGAGTTTTTAAAACGGGTAGATCAATTAAAAAATCGGATTCCAACGCAATTTTACTCATTTTAGCGCTAACGCTATTTCTTAAATCAACTTTTTCGTATTTATGTTCGAAAAGATTTATCACTTTGACTCCATATCTTTCTTTCAAGTTGTTGTAACCCAATTTCTCAAAAGCGTCCGCAGCAGTTTCTCTGTCTCTCGGATCTTCGGTAATGATACCCTCCCCAATAGTAATGTCTTTTACATCTTTTTTTTCCAATAAATTCACTACATCTTCAACGACTCTCGAAGTAGTCAGAACGCCCCATTTGGGAAATATACAATGTCGATTCCAGTAGACGATATTAGGCTTAATAAAGACTTTATTTTCTTTCGTTAATTCGCTGAAACCTTCGGAAAGTTCTATAACTTTGCGGACGGAATCGAGAGGTTTCTCATACTTCACCACAGATACGATTTTCTTATTCATTTAATACCGCTCTTATATTATTTTTATTCTTTACTAAGATTGAATATATTATGTTTTAAAAATAAATTTGTTAATTATAATTCTTAGTAGATTTAAAATTGTCATTTAGGCTTATAGTTCTTATATTTAAACTGAAAGAATAATCGGAACATATGAATTAAGAAAAGTTATTGAAAATATTACAACTATTCATCCAAAACACCCTTTTGAGAAATCTCTTGTGGAAGGATTGAAAGCGTAGCAAAAACGAACCATGTTTCTTTCAAGGAGATTCTTTTATATATCGTGAAGTTTGTTAAGGACGGTGGTACAGCGAAAGCCATTAAGCTGCCCATTGCAATGCCTATAGCTACGGGCACGCTTTTAGTTAACGCCCACTTGCCCGCCTTTTTAAGGACCTTCTTTAAGGAATCCCAACGGGTTGGTTTCTCGTTGTGAATCATGAAAGTCCCAGCGATATCGTAATATTTATCCAGATTCCAGTCGGTCAAGGCATCCGTAATTTGCTCGATAGAAGAAAAGCTAAATTCTTGATACACCTTGTCTATATGTACCATTTTGTCAGATTGAAACAATAGCTTGAATATTTTGCGATCTTTCAAGAAAATCACTAAATATAATAAAGAGAACGATATTTAATCTTTTATTATTAAATTTAAATTTTCTACTATAAATATGTATTTAATTTCGTGGCATTTAACAATTAGACATATGTCTCATCTTCTGCTTAAGCTATGTATCTCAAATGAAATAAGCGGTTTTAATTGATTATCGATAATTGCAATCACGAAACTTTTTGCTTACACTTTTCTCCGATACCTTTTTTTATTTATACTTCTTCTATGTTGGCTTAATAGTCTTTTTAGATATTCATCTTTTGATTTTCTAAATCTCGAGTCTAACTTACTCTCAATTAAATAAATATAATTTTTTAATTTAATATATAGTATTAAGAGACGATTTATCAGTCAATTTTGACACTTTTTAAATCTAAGCCCTCATGCTTTCTAATAGCATCTTATAGATAAAAATCCAAAAAATTTGCCCTACTTTTTTTAGATTCAATTGTTTCTCAGATATTTTATACAACTAATATGTTTGTTTATTACTTAATTCTTAATTCTGTATTCACTTATATTTATTTATGAAATTCTTTGCAACTTTTCTAGTTTTTGGACTAATACTCTCAATATGTTTTTTAACGAATTTAAATAAAACATCTTTCTTTGGAAAATTTTCATATAATAAATGAAAACCCTCAATTAAAAAGCTCATAATCACAGCTTTTTGTTTTTCTGAATATTTTATGCTATTTTCAAAGTCTAATAACCGGTCAACTACTGTTTCTGATAGTTCTGGTTTAATAGATGCTATTTTTATGACATTTTTTATACAGGCTTCAGCAGTCATTATTCTGTCATCATTTAATAAATTCAAGTAATCATCAATAATATCAATAAATTTGTTTTCTTCATCGATTTTTGCTAGCTGAGCAAGTAGAATTAATCCAAAATTCCGATGGTATGAGTTTGAATGAAATAAAAGTTTATATATTTCATCCCAGTATTTATAGAGCAATTCGGGTTTTAATGACCCAACTTCTTCTAGGATATCGAAGCAATGGTAATATTTCATTATATGTGAATTATTTATCATATTCTCTACGATAAAATCACGGGTCTGTGGATTTGAGATTGCTAATTCTACATACTTTTGTTTTTCAAAATCCTTTTTAGAAATATCATTTAACATATCTTCCATATCATTCATTTTAATCAGCTCAGATCCATTTATCTGGGAAACCTTTTTTCCCTAATTGATTACACAGTGTATTAATTGTTTCCAGAGAAATTCTCTGTTCAGTAGTATCTCTTGCGACTTTATCTAGGAGATTATTATCTTTCTCTGGATTTACTGCGTTTTCTCGACCCATTATTCCCCAACAGTCCCAAGCTTGCATCTCAATTTTATTCAAGCAGAATAAGTCTCGAATCATATTATCTCTAATAAACCAAAGTCCCTCTAAACCAGGTTCATAAGTTCCATAATTCTTTGGGTCATCTGAATTATTTCTACAGATTGACCAAGCTTCGCCACCAGTTAAAAAAAACGATTTGCCAACATTTAAAGGATTAATGTCTATCTGTGCCATTCCCGCACCAAATTCAGCGGGAATTTTATCTAAGTGTTTCTGGACTTGGTGCATCCAAAGGTCTATTCTTTTCCAATCATTACTAGTCTCATCCCAGTATTCACATACCCAATGATCAAACTTTTTAATGGGAGCAAAGAAAGTCGCAAATCCAGATCGAATTCTTGAGGGTATTCCCTTATGTCGTAATGAAGCACATAGGAGAAGGGATATATCCCTACAATTTCCGAAGAGTTTATTTTTAAAAACTCCATTGGTATTTTTATTATTCGCATTTCTATTAGCGAGGGCTTTTAGTTTATTTGCTGCACTCTTTATATTCACATCGGATTTATGCTTTTTAGGTATATTAAAAACTCCTAAATTAACCAAAAAATCGATGGCTGTTATATTATGCATTATATCACATATTCCATTTAGATCTTCTGGAGTTTGCTCAAGAATGTAAAGGTAATCCCCAGGACTGCTTAATAAGCCGTGATTCTTATAAAAATCAATTGGATCTTCCATTTTTTAATTAATTTTTCCTTTTATTTTTTATTAGAAATTATTTATATATGCAAATAAATAAACTAAAAGGGAGTATAGATTTTTTTTTCATAATAATACAAAAATATTTTGAACTTTCAAGAACATTTTCCTATAATTTATTCAAATATTTAAGAATAATGTCAATATATTACATAAATAACCAATAGGATCGGTTAAATCAGCTCAACAACAAAAGAAGCATTAGCGAATTATATGATTACCTTGTTTTGTTTGATAAATTTTATTCAATTAACAAATGATTTGAATACATAATCAATCCTTATGGAAATAATTACTCTTCATTACAAAAAAGAATAATTCAATTCGCATCAGAATTAGATTAAGTTAAATATCACGATATAACAGGATTTAATTCTTTAGAAAAAAATTATTTTATAAGGGATCTGCCTTCCCAAAACACAATTACCAGATTAACAAAAATGATTTAATCCCCGTCCGAGATTAAAATGTAAAGAAAAATCCTCAAGTTCTTTGATTTAAATTGTATATAAGAAAATGGCATAAAAATATAACAACATGTCTGGTGTGCAAATAGCTCTTCAAATTTTTTATTCCTTTTAAATCTTCATTAAGCGAATTTATCAAATCCCTGTTAACAAAATAATAATATATGAAAAAGAAAAAGATTAAAATGTAATTCTATTTTTCCTGGCAAAGTATTTAACGCCTTCGAAAGAAACCACGCAAATCATCGATATTGCGAAACACACGAGCCAGTCCAACGCAGTTAAATACATAAACATGAAATTAATGTTAACCATTGCGAGGGCAACTTGTACTCCGGGTATATACATTAAGGCAAGAAACAATCCAAATAAGAGTCCAATGACGAGATACATGAATCTGCTGGAATCCTCTATTATTGACTTAATTAAGGACTTATTTGGTCGTCTTATTTGAAAGATTAAAAACGATTCGCAAAAGAAGAGAGTGACCATTAGCATTGTGAGCGACTTAGCTGTCCTTAAGTTTGTTCCTTCAGTAAGTCTTGAAGTTGCAGAACTATAAAGGTATCCGTCATTGAAAAAACCAAACTCGTGGTTTTCCTTAAATACAGGATATATACC